>JAKAMD010000357.1 GCA_021823875.1 Pseudomonadota bacterium
TTGCGGAGCAAGAAGCGGTGTCGGGATGGTCATGAGGTGTCGATCCTGATCCGGCGGGGCGATGTCGGGCGCGTGGGGCGGACGCCGTCGAACGTTTCGATGATGAGCATCCGGCCGCCGCAACAGGGGCATTTCCGCGCTTCGTCAATGGAACCGGCGGCGCCATCCGCGTCGGTTTGTTGTTGGGGCGAGATCTCGGCGCCGGGGAGCAGCGCGCGGATGCGCTCGATGTTGCGGGCGCGCACGGCGCTGGCGAACAGGCCGTAATGGCGGATGCGATGGAATCCGCTCGGCAGCACGTGCATGAGGAACCGGCGAATGAACTCAGGCCCGGCGAGCGTCATGGTCTTGAACCGGTCGGGCCCCTCGATCCGGTAATCCTTCCATTTGAAGGTGACGCCCGCGTCGTCGAGCGCGATGAGCCGGGAGTTGGAGATGGCGACCCGGTGGGTGTAACGCGACAGATAGGCGAGCACAGCCTTCGGCCCGGCGAAGGGCCGCTTGGCGTAGACGACCCATTCCGAGCGGCGCAGCGGCGCAAGGGCTGCGGCAAAAGCGGGTTCGTCGGAGAGCGGCGCCAGATCGCCGAAAAACGTCAGGCAGCCGGCGGCGTGGAGCGCGGCGAGGCCTTCCAGGAACAGCCGGCGGAACAGGCGCGAGAGCACGCGCACCGACAGGAAGAAGCGGGGCTTGCAGGCGATCCAGCGCGATCTGTCCGGCGACAGGCCGCCGCCGGGAACGATGATGTGGACATGGGGATGATGGGTCAGCGCCGAGCCCCAGGTGTGCAGCACGGCGGTCAGTCCAATGCGGGCGCCGAGATGTTTGGGATCGGCGGCGATGATCGTCAGCGTCTCCGCCGCCGCCTTGAACAACAGATCGTAGACGGCGGCCTTGTTCTGGAAGGCGATCTGCGCGATCGCGGCCGGGACGGTGAAGACGACGTGGTAATAGGGAACCGGCAGCAGATCGGCTTCGCGGTTCTCCAGCCATTGCCGGGCGGCGGCGGCCTGGCACTTGGGGCAATGGCGGTTGCGGCAGGAGTTGTAGGCGATGCGCGTGTGCGCGCAGTCTTCACAGCGCTCGACATGGCCGCCGAGCGCGGCAGTGCGGCAATGTTCGATCGCCGACATCGCCCTCAATTGGGCGAGACTGACATGGCCGACATTGGCCTTGCGCCAGGCTGCGCCATGGGCGTGAAAAATGTCGGCGACCTCGATGTGAGGCCGCGCCATGTGGGGCGCGTCAGGCGGGCGGCGCGCGCCCGGCAAGATTGGCGGTGAGCTTATCCAAGGGACTGGTGACGTCGCGGATCGTGTTGACGGCGACGCGGGTATAGAGCGCCGTCGTTTCCAGCTTGGCGTGTCCGAGCATCACCTGGATCACGCGGATGTCGACGCCCTGTTCGAGCAGGTGGGTGGCGAAGCTGTGCCGCAGGGTGTGGGGCGACACGCGCTTGGCGATGCCGGCCGTTCGCGCCGTTTCGCGCACGACGCGGCTCAACTGGCGCGCCGACATCGGGTTGACGGGGTTCTGGCCAGGAAACAGCCAGGCCTGCGGCCGCGCCGCCCGCCACCAGTCCCGCAGCCATTCCAGCAGTTGCGGCGACAGCATGACATAGCGGTCGCGCTGGCCTTTGCCTTGTTCGACCCGCAGCGTCATGCGTTTGCTGTCGATGTCGGACACCTTCAGGGCCACGACCTCGGAGACGCGCAAGCCCGCGCCATAGGCGACGCCGAACGCGGCCTTGTACTTCAGGCCGGGCGCGGCGTCGAGCAGGCGGGCCATCTCTTCCTGGTTCAACACCACCGGCGCCTTGCGCGGTTGATGCACCGTGGCGAGATGCCGACCGAGTTCCGGCCGATCGAGCGTGACATTGAAGAAGAAGCGCAACCCAGACACGGTCGCTTTAAGCGTTGCCGCGCCGATCTGCTGTTTGGCCATATGCAACTGAAAGAGCCGAACGTCCTCAGCCGTGGCGGTGTCCGGCGAGCGGCCGAGAAAGACCGCGAGGTTCTGCACGTGGCGGAGGTAATCCTTCTGAGTGCACTCCTTGAAGCGGCGCGAGGTCATGTCCTCGATCATGCGCTGGCGCAACGGGCTGATGGGCTTGTCGATCATGGCGAAAGCTCCTGTCTCGCACGGGGTTGAACCCCATGACTTTGAGACAGGTCAGCCTCGGCGCGTCAGGATTTGCACGTTCACGAATCTCGCCGCGTCTCGCCGCCGCTACCGCGAAGCGGTTTAGATGCTATGGGCCGCGCAGCGGCAGGCTGGCATCATCGTTGCGCTCAAGAAGCAAGGAGCGCCCCCATGCATACGCCAAACGACATGAGCAGGTCGCGCGCAGCTTTCGCGCAAAACTCTACGCTGATTGCGGTGGTCGAGATGAGCCTGTCGAGCTGGTTGGTCGCCGGCATTGTGCCCGGACTTGATCGTCAGCCGACGAAAAAGCTCGCGGTCGATCATGACGCACTTCTCGAACTCCTGCATCGTTGGCGCAACGAGGCGGTGCGGGCGGGATGCCAAATCAACCGGATCGTCGTCGCGTACGAGTCCGGACGCGATGGCTTCTGGCTGGCCCGGTGGCTCCGCGCTCGGGGAGTCGAAGCCTATGTCATTCATGCGTCGAGCGTTCCGGTCTCGCGCGAGCATCGCCGCGCGAAGACGGATCGCCTCGACACCGAATTGCTCAAGCGCGCCTTCCTCGGCTGGCTGCGCGGCGAAGCGAACCATTGCAGCATGGCTGCGATTCCCACGCAGGAGGACGAGGATGCAAAACGGCCCGGCCGGGAGCGCGAGAACTTGATCCGCGAATGCACGCGTATTGTGAACCGGATCAAGAGCAACCTCGCCCGTCTCGGTATTCGCGGCTTCAAGATGAGCATGGAGCATTCGGCGGAAACGCTGGAGACGTTGCGGACGCCGGAAGGCGGGGCCATTCCGGCAAACACTCTGGCCGAATTGAACCGAGAGATTGACCGACTGCGCTTCTTGCGCCAGCAGATCAAGCAGGTCGAGGCGGCGCGGGCCGATCGTCTCCGGGAAACACCGGATGAATCGGGAACCGCCATGATCCGCGAACTAACGCGCGTGGTGGGTGTCGGCGTGGAAACCGCCGACATGCTGGTGCGGGAGGTGTTCTCGCGCCCGCTGCGAGATCGCAAGGCTGTGGCGCGATACGCCGGCCTGACCGGGGCGCCCGACGAGAGCGGGCAAAAGCGACGCGAACGCGGGCTAGCCAAAGCAGGCAATGCACGAGTGCGCCGCGGCATGATCCAACTCGCCTGGGGCCACCTGCTGCATCAGAAGGACAGCGTGCTGGCCGTCTGGTATCGCAAGCGAACCGCTGACGGTCGCGGCGGCTTACGAAAGACCATGATCGTGGCGCTGGCTCGCAAACTCCTCATCGTCCTTTGGCGGATAGCAACCACCGGGGTCACGCCTGAGGGCATCGCGATACGTCCGGCGGTGTAACCATCTTAAAGGAAAGGGAGATTAAGCAAGGATTTTCTGCAACTCGATCCGAAGACCCGAGATGCAGATAATGATCCGAGGTGGCGGCAACCCGATAGTGGACATGGTCATCGAAGCCGCGGTTTAGAATGGGGCCGCCGCCTTGGAGCTTCGCCAACGATGCGTAAGACTGCATCATGGTCCCGATCCTTCTGGATCGACCGAATACAAGTTTGCGGCGCGAAGATCGCGCCTCATGGCGGGCTACCCTCGGATCATATGGAAATCGTGCCTCCGCTCGTCTGCAAGCCGCCGCCGCCTGGCGTGTGATGGCCGAACGGCGCCGGCTTGCAAACGAGCCAAATCGTTGGAGCACTTCATGAAGACCGACCCTTGACAGATCCGATCCCATACAAGTCCTTTCGGGAGCGG
>JAKAMD010000358.1 GCA_021823875.1 Pseudomonadota bacterium
AGAGGCGCTCGATTTCACGCAGTTCGCCTTCGATCTATCGGAGCAGTTCGACACGCCGGTGATCGTGCGTGCGACGACCCGGCTTTCGCACACCCGCAGCCCGGTTGAGGTCGGCCCGCGCCGAGAACCGCCGCCGCGCGACTTCATCGAGAAGCCGTCCAAGAACGTCATGATCCCCGCCTATGCGCGGCCGCGGCACGGCGCGGTGCTCGATCGTGAAGCAAAGCTCAAAGCCTATCTGGCGGAATCGCCGATCAACCGCTGGGAAGCCGGCGACACCAGCTTCGGCGTCATCACGGCGGGCACGTGTTACCCTTACGTCCGTGAGGTGCTGCCCGACGCCAATGTGCTGAAGCTGGGCGCCTCCTGGCCGCTGCCGGATGATCTGCTGCGCCGTTATTGCGAGTCGGTCGATCGCATCTTCGTGGTCGAGGAGCTCGAGCCGGTCATCGAAAAGGAAATCCGCGCGCTCGGTTTCAAGGTCGAAGGCAAATGCTTCTTCCCGCGTGCCGGCGAACTGTCGCCCGAACTGGTGCGCGCCGGCTTCGAACAGGCCGGCATCCTGACGCCGCGGCCGAAACGCAATGACGAATGGACTCCGGAGCCGCTGGTGCGTCCGCCGGTCTTGTGCGCCGGCTGTCCGCACACGTCGAGCTTCATGGCGGTGCGCGCGTCCGGCGCGCGCGTGGCAGGTGACATCGGCTGCTACACCTTGGCCTGTCTCGATCCGCTGCGCGGCATGGACACCACGGTGTCGATGGGCTCGTCGATCGGCAATGCCGTCGGCATGGCCAAGGCCGGCGAGACCAAGCCGATAGTCGCAACCATCGGCGATTCCACCTTCCTGCATGCCGGCATCCCGCAACTGATCAACGCGGTCTATAACGACGCCAATATCGCGGTGCTGCTGCTCGACAATCACGTGACCGCGATGACCGGTGGCCAGGAACATCCCGGCACCGGCAAGACCCTGCGCGGCGAACCCGCGCCCAAGGTCGATTATGAAACGCTGGTGCGCGCGGTCGGCGTGCAATGGGTGCGCACGGTCGACTCCTACGACCTCGCCGAGATGCATCAGGCGCTACGCGAAGCGATCAATTATCGCGGCGTTGCGGTGCTGATCGCCAACCGGCCGTGCGTGCTCGATCCGGTCAAGATCAAGGGGCCGGCTTTCGCAGTGGCGGAGGAGCAATGCAACGCCTGTCAGGCCTGCATGAATTTGGGCTGCCCGGCGATCATCTGGGGTCAGCAGATGTTCGAGGGCCGCCACAAAGTGCAGATCGACCCGTCGCTGTGCATCGGCTGCACGCTGTGCGCGCAGGTGTGTGCGGTCGACTGCATCAAACCGATGGCAGCGGTGACGCAATGAGCGATCCCATCACCACAGTCGCGCCCGACGTCGCCACATCGGAGTCTGTGGCCCGCAAGCTTGAGGCCGGGCAGGATACCCAGAACGTCCTGATCGTCGGCGTCGGCGGGCAGGGCGTGATCATGGTCTCCAAGGTGCTGGCGCAATTGGCGCAGACGCACGGCTTTCAGGTCAAGCAAAGCGAAGTGCACGGCATGGCCAAGCGCGGCGGCTCCGTGTTCAGCCATGTGCGCTTCGGCCGGCAGGTCTGGTCGCCGACCATCCCGAAGGGCGAGGTCGATATCCTGGTCGCGCTGGAGTGGGCGGAGGGCTTGCGCTGGCTGCCTTATCTGAAGCCCGGCAGCGGTATCTTCTTCTGCGACACCAAGCGCATCGTGCCGCCATTCTCCTGCCTCAACCGCCGTCCCGGCGCGCCCATGCGCTATTCGCGCGAGACGCCGGCCGAAGTCATCGCCCATGTCGGGGAAGGCCACGCCATCGACGCCACCGAGATGGCTGAACGCCTCGGCAATGATCGCGCGGCCAATGTCGTGCTGCTCGGCGCGTTGTCCACGGCGCTCGGCTTTGCCGTCGCCGACTGGGAGGACACGGTCGCCAAATTCGTGCCGAAGAAGACGGTCCCAGTGAACCTGGAAGCGTTCCGGCGCGGGCGTGCGTGGGTCGACGAGGCGCGCGAGCACACGCCGGTCATGGAAGCGCCGGTGACAGCAACGCCGGCGCCGGCGGATGCCGATTACCGCGTGCGGCTCGAAATCAATCCGGCCTGGTGCAAGAGCTGCGACATCTGCGTGAAGATGTGTCCGGAGCACTGTTTGCGTTTGAACGCGGACCGGATCGCGGAAGTGGCCGCGCCGGAGAAATGCACCGGCTGCCGCGTGTGCGAATGGCTGTGTCCGGATTTCGCCATACGCGTTCATGTCGACCATGGCGCCGCGGCAATACAGGAGGGCGCGCGATGAACGCCATCGATCCCGCGCTGAGCGGCACCCCGGTCATGAAGCTGTTGTCCGGCAACCATGCCTGCGCCCTGGGCGCGATCGCCGCCGGCTGCCGTTTCTTCGCCGGCTATCCGATCACGCCGTCGTCGGAAGTGGCCGAGCGGCTGGCGCTGCAATTGCCGGAGGTCGGCGGCGTCTTCGTGCAGATGGAGGACGAGATCGCCTCGATGGCGGCGGTGATCGGCGCCTCGATGGGCGGCGTCAAAGCGATGACCGCGACCAGCGGCCCCGGCTTTTCGCTCAAGCAGGAAAACCTCGGTTATGCCGCGGGCGCCGAAATCCCCTGCGTCATCGTCAATGTCATGCGTGGTGGCCCGTCCACCGGCATGCCGACCCGGCCGTCGCAGGCCGACGTGATGCAGGCGCGCTGGGGCAGCCACGGCGATTATCCGATCATCGTGCTGGCGCCGGCCTCGGTGGAGGAGATCTACACCGAAACCATCCGCGCCTTCGATCTGGCCGAAGTATGCCGCTCGCCGGTGGTGCTGCTCCATGACCAGGTCGTCGCGCAGCTGTCCGAAACGGTGGCGCTCGACGCGGCGCCGGCACGGCGGGCGGAACGCAAATGGGCGAGCGGGCCTCGCGCCGACTACCAGCCTTATGCCACCGAAAGCGACGGCATCCCCGCCATGGCGCGCCCGGGCGACGGCTACCGCGTGCACACCACGGGCCTGACGCATAGCGAGAGCGGCTTCCCGACCCAGAATCCGGAAGCGGTCACCCGCAATCTGTCGCGGCTGTTCACCAAGCTGGATCACCACCGCGACCGGATCGACTCCTGGGAAACGCTCCATTGCGATGACGCCGAGGTGCTGATCGTCGCCATCGGTATCAGCGCGCGTGCCGCCACCCGCGCGGTCGAGCAATGTCGGGCGCAAGGCCTGCGCGTCGGTCTGTTCCGCCCGATCACGCTGTGGCCATTCCCCGAACGGCAATTGCGCGAAGTTGCCGCCAAAGCGCGTGCCGTGCTGGTGCCCGAGATGAATGCCGGCCAGCTTCGGCTCGAGGTCGAGCGCGTGCTCGGCGGTATGCCGGTCGAGGGCCTTCAACTCATCAGCGGCGAGCCGATCGTGCCGGCGGATATCGCCGCGCGGGCCTCTGCGCTCGCAAGGGGGGCGTGATGCTGCTCGACACAGCCGCCGATTTCGAAATTCGTAACTATCTCCGCCCGGAGATGATGCCGCATTTCCTGTGTCCGGGGTGCGGCCACGGCATCGCGCTGCGCGCCTTGCTGTGGGCGATCCACGATCTCGGCATCGACAAGGACAAGCTGGCGGTGGTCTCCGGCATCGGCTGCGCCGGACGGTTGTCGGCCTATATCGACGCCAACACCTTCCACGTCACCCACGGCCGGCCGCTGGCCTATGCCACGGGGCTTGCGCTGGCGCGTCCCGATCTGCATGTCGTGGTCATCACCGGCGACGGCGATTGTCTGGCGATCGGCGGAAATCATCTGATCCATGCCTGCCGGCGCAATCTCAAGCTGACCTGCCTGATGCTGAACAAT
>JAKAMD010000359.1 GCA_021823875.1 Pseudomonadota bacterium
AGCCCGCCGCCCGACGAGGAACTGATTTACAGCTACACCGACGGCGGCTTCGCGCTCTACACCATGCGCTCGCCGACGCTGGCGCGGCTCTATCTGCAATGCGATCCCGACGACGATATCGAGAACTGGCCGGACAGCCGCGTCTGGGACGAATTGCATAAGCGGCTGCCCGCCTCGCGCACGCTGAAACAAGGCAAGATGCTGCAGAAGGGCATTACCCCGATGCGCAGCTTCGTGGTCGAGCCAATGCAATACGGCCGCTTGTTCCTGGCCGGCGACAGCGCGCATATCGTGCCGCCGACCGGCGCCAAGGGCATGAACCTCGCCTTCGCCGACGTGGTGCAGCTCGCCCGCGCGCTGGAGTCGTTTTATAAGAAGAACAGCAACACGCGGCTGGAGCGCTATACCGCGACCTGTCTGCGCCGGGTTTGGTACGCGCAGCGCTTCTCGTGGTGGATGACGCAGCTCCTGCACCGCTTCCCCAACGAGACCGCCTTCGACCGGCGGCGCCAGCATTCCGACCTCGACTACATCACCGCCTCGGAAGCGGCCTCGCGTTCGCTCGCCGAGCAGTATGTTGGGCTGCCGCTCGATTAGTCCAGCAACACGTTGTGCAGCGGCCGGTGCAGTAAGACGATGACGAGCCCGGCCGTTGCCGAAATGACAGCGAGCATCAGGAAGAACACGCCCTTGCCCATGCTCGACCAGAAGGTGCCGAGATAGCCGGCAAGAAAGCCGGCGATGAAATTCGTCGCCAGCCACACGCCCATCATCAGCGACAAGAGCGAAGCAGGCGCCACCTTGGTCACCAGCGAGAGGCTGGTCGGCGACAGATAAAGCTCGCCGATGGTGATGACGACGAAGAAAGCGAACAGCCACGACCAGCTCGCCTGACCGCTGCCCGCCACATGGGCGGCGGCGAGCATGATCAGCCATGACGCGGCGTTGAGGAAGCAGCCGATCGCAAGCTTGGTCACGGTCGTAGGCTCGCGCGCGCCCTGCCGGCGCCAGAGCGCCACCACCAGCGGCGTGAAGGCGAAGATCATGAACGGATTGAAGGCCTGGAACCAGGTGATTGGGATTTCCAGGCCGAACAGATGGCGGTCGGTGTATTGGCTCGCCCACAACACGATGGTGTTGCCCTGCTGCTCGTAGGTCGCCCAGAACAGGCTCACCGGGGCGATCAGCACCAGGATTGCGGCGATCGATTGCCAATCGGAGCGGGTGAGCGGGACAGTAACCTGACGCTTGACGAACGCGTCGGCCGGCAAAGTGGGCGTAGCGGCGAGATAGATGATCAGGCCGGTGGTCATTCCGACGCCGGCGGCGGCGAAACCATAATGCCAGCCATAATTCTCGCCGAGCGTGCCGCAGACGAGCGGCGCCAGGAATGCGCCGAGATTGATGCCGACATAAAAGATCGAGAAAGCGCGGTCGCGCCGGTGGTCGCCCGGCGGATAGAGCATGCCGACCTGGGTCGAGATGTTCGGCTTGAAACAGCCGCTGCCGAGGATAAGGAAGCCGAGCGCGAGCAGGAACCAGGGCTCGAAGGCCATCAGGAAATGGCCGGCGGCCATCAATGCCGCGCCGAGGATGACGGTGCGGCGCTGGCCGAGTACGCGGTCAGCCAAGAGCCCGCCGAAGATTGGCGTCAGATAAACCAAGCCGGTGTAGAAACCGTAGATCTGCGAGGCGAGCGGCTGCGGATCGAGCGGACCGAACATCCATTCGAGTGCGCTTTTGAACGTCGCGAGCCCGTGCACCTGGCCGGCCGCCGCCGGCAGCAGGTACTTCACCATATAGAGCACCAGCAGGGCGCGCATGCCGTAATAGGAAAAGCGCTCCCACATCTCGGTGGCGAACAGGAAGGAAAGTGCGCGCGGGTGACCGAAGAGGTCGGGGTGGGCAGCGCTTTGTTCGGTCGAGTGGGCCGACGTCATTGGAATGGATGTTTATATTATCGTTATGCGAACACTAGCACATCCCGACGAATTGGTTTCCGCTCGAACCCGGTCGTTGTAGGCTTTGCCGATCGGCGACCGGCCACCATAAGGCCGGCGCGCAATCTTGGGGGAAACCATGTCACGGAAAATGGGCGTTGCGTTCGGCGGCATGCTGATGGCGTTGGCGTATCTCGTTGCCGGCGCAACGCAGGCAAGCGCCGCGTATCCCGACCGGCCGATCCGCATCATCGTCGGCTTTGCCGCCGGCGGCGGCAACGATCTGTTCGCGCGGCTGATCATGCAGAAATTCCAGGAGAACACCGGCGCCACCACGGTGATCGAGAATAGGGTCGGTGCCGGCGGACGCATCGCCGCTGGCTATGTCGCCAATTCGGCGGCCGACGGCTACACCGTGTTGGTCGGCGCCACGGGGCAGATCGCGGTCGCCGCCGCGATCTATAACAATCTCAATTACGATCCCAAGACGCTCGTCCCGCTCAACATGATCGCGTCGTTCCCGCTCATCCTGGTGGTGCCGGCGAGCAATCCGGCCAAGAACGTGAAGGAGCTGGTGGCCTGGGCCAAGTCACACCCCAACAAGGCGAATTACGGAACATCCTCGCCCGCTTTCACCATCGCCACCGAATTGCTCAAGCTCAAGACCGGCATGCCCGGCGTGGCCATTCCCTATAAGAGCAGCAACGAATCGAACCTGTGTGTGGCGTCCGCCCAGTGCCTGCTGACGATTTCCGATGGACCGCCGGCGATTCCGTTGATCAAAGGCGGCAAGACCCGCGCCTTGGCGGTGACCGGCGCTGAGCGCTCGCCCGAGTTGCCCGACGTGCCCAGCATGGCAGAAGCCGGCTATCCGGCGGTCGACATGCAATTATGGAGCGGCTTTTTCGTGCCGTCCGGCACGCCGCCGAAAGTCATCGCCTATCTCACCAAGGAACTGGGTCGTGCGCTCGCCGATGCGCGCGTAAGGGAGGGCTTGAAGAAGATGGCGGTACGGCCGGGCGGGCCGACCGGCGCTGAATTCAAGAAGCGTGTCTTGGCTGATATCGAGAAATTCGCTGGCGTTGTCAAAGCAGCCAAGTTGAAATTCCAATAGGCGGGGCCTGCCATTATTGAGTTGTGGACGGCGCGCTTGTTATGGGCGCGCCGCGCGCTATGGTCGTTCGCAACGTTGTTGGGAGTCGTAGGCAATGCGGGTGAGGGCGGCGATCGCGCTGGCGCTTTTAAGCGCGTGGTCCGCTGCCGCCGCACCTGCAGGCGGAGAGCCCGCCGGCCAGGACGTCGGGGCGGTGTTGCAGCAATTCGACCTGTTCGGCACCTGGGCGGTTGATTGCACGCAGCCGGCGGCGCTGAATAATCCGCACGTGACCGACGTGCTGGTGAGCCCGGGCGTGGCGCTGGAGCGCCATGATCTCGGCCCCGACAGCGAAATCAATCATTACAACATCCTGGCGGCCGAGCGGCTGTCCAAGACGCGGCTGTCCTTGCAGGTGATTTTTCAGCCGGGCCGGGAGGGCGAACAGCGCCAGCGCCTCGAAGTGGTGGTGCGCGACGGCACGCGCCGTACCATGTTCAATCAGCCGGAGGGCGGACCGGTGCGGGTCAAGGACGGCGTGGCGGTGGGCTACGGGGTAAAGACGCCGGTGTTGCACAAGTGCGAGTAATCACACGTCGAGCAATTCCTCCTTCGCGAATTCCGCCTTCTCCTGAATGAAGGCGAAGCGGGTCTCGGCCTTCGTGCCCATCAACTGCTCGACCGTCTTGGCGGTCGGTTTGAGCTCCTTCTCCACCAGCACCACGCGCAACAACGTGCGCTTGCTCGGGTCCATGGTGGTTTCCTTGAGCTGCGCCGCCATCATCTCGCCCAGGCCCTTGAAGCGCGAAACCTCAACCTTGGCATTGGCGTTGAATTCC
>JAKAMD010000360.1:0-1388 GCA_021823875.1 Pseudomonadota bacterium
ATGTCGACTCCGTCCGCAACGCCATGCGCGGCATGCGCTACCTTTTTCATGTTGCGGCCGATTATCGCTTGTGGGCGCGCCGGCCGGGCGAGATCGAGCACAACAATCTGGTCGGCACCCGCATCATCATGCAGGAGGCGATGCGCGCCGGTGTCGAGCGCGTCGTCTATACCTCGAGCGTCGCCACGCTCGACTGCCATGGCGGGCGCATCGCCGACGAAAGCCATCCGTTGACCGAAGACAAGGCGATCGGCGCCTACAAGCGCAGCAAGGTCAAGGCCGAGCGGTTGGTCGAGGCCATGATCGCGGAAGGGCTGCCCGCCGTCATCGTCAATCCCTCGACGCCGATCGGCCCCTGCGACGTCAAGCCGACGCCGACCGGACGCATGATCGTGGAGGCGGCGGCCGGGCGCATGCCGGCCTTTGTCGATACCGGGCTCAACATGGTGCATGTCGACGACGTCGCCGCCGGCCATCTCCTGGCCTTCGACCGCGGCCGCATCGGCGAGCGCTATATCCTGGGCGGGCAGAATGCCACGCTGGCCGAAATCTTGGGCGCGGTCGCCGCGCTCATGGGCCGCCGTCCGCCGCGTATCAAGCTGCCGCGCGGCGCCGTCGTGCCGGTCGCGCTTGCCTCGGAATTGACCGCGCGTTTCACCGGACGCGAGCCCATCGTCACCATGGATGGCTTGCGCATGTCGAAGAACCGCATGTTCTTCTCGACCGCCAAGGCCGAGCGCGAGCTCGGTTACCAGGCGCGCCCTTATGCCGAAGGCATCCGCGACGCCGTCGCCTGGTTCCGCCAAGCGGGGCATCTGCAGCGGTGAGGATTCAGGCTTTTCAGCGCGCCTGACGGTGCTCGCGCAGGAAGCCGAAGAATTCCACCGCCTCGCGCAGGCGGCGCTTCATCATCTCGGGGCTCAACACCATTTCCTTGACGATTGAGGCGATCTTCGGCGCACGCAGGTAGAATTTGCTGTAGAACTCCTCGACCGAATGGAAGATCTCGGAGTGGCTGAGGTGCGGGTAATGCAGCGGCGCCACCTGCACGCCATTGTCGTCGATCAGTTCGGCGTTGTCGGTGTCGAGCCAGCCGTTCTCGACCGCCTGCTTGTAGAGGAACGTCCCCGGATAGGGCGCCGCCAGCGACACCTGCAAAGTGTGCGGGTTGATATCCTTGGCAAAGCGGATGGTCTCCTGGATGGTCTCGCGTGTCTCGCCGGGCAGGCCGAGGATGAAGGTGCCGTGGATGGCGATGCCGAGCTCGTGGCAGTCCTTGGTGAAGCGGCGGGCGACGTCGACCAGCATGCCCTTCTTGATGTTGTGCAGGATTTGCTGATTGCCGCTCTCGTAGCCGACCAGCAGCAGCCGCAGGCCGTTGTCGCGCA
>JAKAMD010000360.1:1398-3872 GCA_021823875.1 Pseudomonadota bacterium
GGCGTTGCATGACCAGGTGACGCCGAGCTTGCCGAGCTCGCGGGCGATCGCCTCGGCGCGCGGCAGGTTGTCGGTGAAGGTGTCGTCGTCGAAGAAGAATTCCTTCACCTGCGGCATCGCCGCCTTGGCCCAGGCGATTTCCTCGGCCACGCTCTCGACGCTGCGCGTGCGGTACTTGTGGCCGCCGATGGTCTGCGGCCACAGGCAGAAGGTGCAGCGCGATTTGCAGCCGCGCCCCGTATAGAACGAGATATAGGGGTGCTTCAGATAGCCGATGAAATAATTCTCGATGGTCAGGTCGCGCTTGTAGACCGGCGTCACGAAGGGCAGGGAGTCCATGTCCTCCAGGAGCGGGCGCGGCTCGTTCTCGCGGACGACACCGTCCTTGTCGCGGTAGATCAGACCGGGGATGGCGTTCCAGTCGCGGTCTTCGGCGACGTCGCGGATGGTGAAGTCGTAATCCTTGCCGGTCACGAAATCGACCGCCTCGGCCTTTTCCAGCGCGGCGCGCGGGTCGACCGCGATATTGGCGCCGACCAAGCCGACCTTGATGCCGGGCTTGACCGATTTGAGCCGCGCGGCGGTCGCAACGTCCGACCGGAAGGTCGGCGTCGAGCTGTGCAGTACAGCCAGATCGTAAAGCTTGGCTTCGTTCAACACCGCGTCGTGGCCGATGCCGTGGGGGGCCGCGTCGATCAATTTCGAATCCGGCACCATGGCGGCGAGTTGGGCGAGCCAGGTCGGATACCAATAGGAGCGGATTTCGCGCTTGGCCTGGTAGCGCGAGCCGGCGCCGCCATCGAAGCCGTCAAAGGATGGAGCTTGCAGGAACAGGGTACGCATGCGCGGGTCTCAACCAGGATCGGCGACCAGCGTGCGGTTGGACAGCCGGTAACGCTGGCCGCGCCACACCACGGTCGATCCGAAATAACTCGCGACGTAGATCGCGAAAGACAGGAGCTCGCGCAGCGGCAGCATCAAGTAGGAGGTCTCGGTGGTGCCAAAGCGGCGCTCGGTGCAGTAGCTGACGGCCATCCGGCAGACGAAGGCCGTCAGCATCACCCAGATGGCCAGCGAACCGGCGCCGAGTACGCCGGCGACCAGCGCCAGGGCGAAGGGGTGGGTGATGATGCTGCCGGCGTAGCCATGCGGATCGAGGCCCTTGATGGTGCGGGCCGCGCGCAACTCGGCGACGAAAAGATCCTTGGCCGAGCTTTCGGCATAAACGTGGCCGAGCGCGGCGGGTGCCACAACGACGGCTTCGCCCTGCGCGCGCACTGCCTCGCCGATGGCGTAGTCCTCCCAAAGCGTCTCGACGACGGATTCAAAGCCGCCAATGCGCCGCAGCGTGTCGCGCCTAAGCGCCATGCCAACGCCGAAGCAGGGGCGCGCCAAGCCGAAACTCAGCGCGAAGATCACGTTGGGAAGGAAATGCGTGTTGATGCGCGAACTGGCGAGCCGCGCCCAGACGCCGCCGATGGGAACGCCGTGATAGAGGCTGGTGACGGCGCCGACGCCTGGCTGTTGCAGCGCGCCGACCAGCTCGGCGATGAGCGTGGTTTCCACCTCGACATCGCTGTCGACCATGACCAGCGTCTCGTGGCGCGCCTGCTGCTCCATATTGATCAGGTTCGAGACCTTCATGTTGCGCCCGTGCAAGCGCGTATCGACGTGCCACTCGATCGGATGCTCCTCCGGTGCGGCCGCGACCGCCTTGACCGTGTCGAGCGCCGGATCGCTCTCACTTTGCAGGCCGCAGATGATTTGGACCGGCCCGGGGTAATCCTGCCGGCGCAAGGTCATCAGGCGGTCGGCGAGTTGCGGTTCATGGCCGCACAGAGGCACCAGCAAGGTCACCGGAACGGGGGCTGCGGATGTCTCGGTGACCGGACGCTTGAAGGTGGCGATCACGACGGCGGAGATCAGCAAATAAACGCAGCCGATGACCGCACCGGCAAGCAGCAGATCGGCGCCAGCATAAACGAGATCGCCCGCAATCAGCATGGCCGGTCGCGCCCTTTCTGCGCTCGGGGGATGATATCCGCCGCGTAACGACGGTCCAGCGCGGCGCGAGACAGATATGCGATGTTATGCTCGCGCGGCAGCGCCGGTAGTCGAATGGCGGCCGGATTAGAGGCCAACAACAGCATGAAAATCAAGATGTTTTCGCCGAAACGATGGAGCCGTCCCGCGGAATCGTGTTCGCGGCGCGGCGCTTCGAAACCGTAACGGGCCGTGATGCGCGCCAGCTTGGCGTTGTAGCCGGCGTCACCCAACCGCAGGTCGGCACGGATGGCAATCACGTCATCGAGCCCGGGGGTCGCCGCGAGATAGCGCGCCAAGTCGCGCATCGACAGGTTGAAAGCACGGTCGATTTGATGCGCCCAGGCGATGGTCGGCCCATTGTGCGTGAGCGCGGGAATGTGTTCGTTCCAAAGGTGTAGACCCAGAAGGGAATTGCCTTTTGCGATCGT
>JAKAMD010000361.1 GCA_021823875.1 Pseudomonadota bacterium
TCAACAAGCTCAACGCCCTGAGCGAGGCCGAACGCGCGCGCGGCGTGGTCGCCATGTCGGCCGGCAATCACGCCCAGGCGGTCGCCTATCACGCCCAGCGGCGCGGCATTCCGGCCACCATCGTGATGCCGGTGACCACCCCCTATGTGAAAGTGGCGGCGACGCGCGCCTATGGCGCCGAAGTCCAGCTGCATGGCGAAACGGTCGGCGACGCCCAGGCGCGCGTGGAGGAACTGGTGCGTGAGCGTGGGCTGGTATTGGTGCACCCCTACGACGATCCGCTCATCATCGCCGGGCAGGGCACCATCGCCCTGGAAATGTTGGAAGAGGTTGGCGACCTTGATTGCCTTGTGATCCCGATCGGCGGCGGCGGACTGATCTCCGGCAACGCGATCGTGGCGCGCGCGCTCAAGCCTGGCATCGAGATCGTCGGCGTGGAGGCCGCGCTCTACCCGTCCATGGTGAATGCCCTGCACGGCGGCGGCCGCTCCGCCGGCGGTCCGACGCTGGCCGAAGGCATCGCGGTCAAGCAGGTGAGCGGCCTTACCGTCGATATCGTGCGCGAACTGGTGGCCGACATTCTGCTGGTGGACGAACCGCATCTGGAGCGGGCGGTCAACGCCTATGCCACGTTGCAGAAGACGGTGGCGGAAGGCGCGGGCGCTGCCGGCTTGGCGGCGCTGCTCGCCAATCCCGAGCGTTTCCGTGGCAAGAAAATCGGACTCGTGCTGTCCGGCGGCAATATCGATCCGCGCATTCTCGCCTCCATCACCGTGCGCGAATTGGAGCGCGAGAACCGCATCATCTCGTTCCGCCTCAGCCTGCCGGACCGGCCGGGTGTGCTGGGGCATATCGCCAGCCGGATCGGCGAGCTCGACGGCAACATTCTCGAGGTCGAGCATCACCGGCTGTTCCTCGACGTGCCGGCCAAGGGTGCCAAGCTCGACGTCACGGTCGAGATTCGCGACGCCGCACACGGCGACGAGATCATCGCCGCGTTGGATGCCGCCGGTTATCGGCCGGAACGCATCGAAGCCGCCGCCGCCATGGAGTGAGTGCGGGGAGCATTCCTTCTGCGACGTAAGCCTCGGGTAGCACGGGCTTCGCGCCGGCTGCCGCGCACGAAGAAGAATCGACCCGCGCGGGCAAGATTGTTTCCGTCCGGCCGCGCAACGCGCGCGGTTTCGTCTGCGATTCACCTGCGCGACGATGAACATATCATCGGGCAGGTGATGCCGTTGGCTAGAAAGCCGTTGTTTCTCGCAGGGGTCTTTGCAGCATCACGCAGGCTCTGAACCACCTGAATAACGAATTTTATTTTTGTTTTGACGGCAATTTTGCCGGCCTCATAACGGACTGCATGTTCGATCAAACCCTCATCACCGAGGATGCCGAATCCTCCCTCCTGGTGTCGTCCGCGGCTCCTGCGGCGGAACCGAAAGACCCGCACGGCTTTGCCGCCGCGCAGGCCGTAGCGCTGACACCGCTCGCGCCGCCTGAGCGGCTCCGCGCGTTGCGCCAAGCGCTCGACGGCCGCATCGTGTTCACCCACGGCTTCGGCATCGAAGGTCAACTCATCTTTCATTGGATCTGCGAGCACGATCTCGACGTCGAGGTGGTGACGCTCGACACCGGCCGGCTGTTTCCGGAAACCTATGCGCTGTGGGCCGAGACCGAGCGCCGCTACGGCCGCCGCATCCACGCCATCTATCCCAATCAGCTGGCGCTCGAAGCGCTGGTGGCTCGCCAGGGCGTCGACGGTTTCTATGACTCGAAAGAGAAACGCGAAGCCTGCTGTTCGGTGCGCAAGGTGCGGCCGCTCGATCGTGCGCTTGCCGGTGCACAGGCCTGGATCACCGGCGCGCGCGCCGACCAGACCGAGGTGCGCAAGGACGCCGGCCTTATCGGCTATGATGAAAGCCGCGGTCTCCTCAAGTTCAATCCGCTGTTCGACTGGACGCGCGAGGCGGTGCTGGCCGCGGTGGAAGCCGACGGCATTCCGTTCAACGCGCTGCACGCACGCGGTTTCGTCTCGATCGGCTGCGCACCCTGCACGCGCGCCAGCGCCGCCGGCGAGTCCGAGCGCAGCGGCCGCTGGTGGTGGGAGCAGGACGGCCACCGCGAATGCGGGCTGCATTTGCCAAGGAGTGGAGCACGCGTCAGGACGGCGTAATCCCTCGCAGAGTCATGGCCGGGCTTGTCCCGGCCATCCACGCTTTTTCTTGGCTCGACCTTTAAGACATGGATGCTCGCGGCAAGCGCGGATATGACGCGTTTCAGATGCCGTTGATCGCCCGCCAGACGCGCTCCGGCGTCGCCGGCATTTCGATGTGCTTCACGCCGAATTCGGCGAGCGCATCGATCACCGCATTGGTGACCGCCGGCAGCGCGCCGACGCAACCCGCTTCGCCGGCGCCCTTGACGCCGAGCGGATTGGTCTTGGTCGGCACCGGATTGCTCTCCATCACGATGTCGCAGAAATCGTGCGCATGCGGCATGGCGTAGTCCATGAACGAGCCGGTGACGAGCTGGCCGCCGGCATCGAATCGGATGTCCTCCATCAGCGCCTGGCCGACGCCTTGCGCGATGCCGCCCTGGATCTGACCCTCCAGCAGCTTCTCGTTCATCACCGTGCCGACATCGTCGACCACGCTGTAACGCACGATGTCGACCTTGCCGGTCTCGCGGTCGATCTCGATCTCGCAGATGTGACAGCCGTTGGGGTAATTGGCGACCGGCGCCGAATAGATCGCGTTGGCCGACAAGCCAGGCTCCATACCCTGCGGCAAGTTGGGAAGCTCGAGCGAAGCGACCGCCAGTTCCTTGATGGTCAACGTGCGGTTGGTCTTGTTGGTGGAAAAGACGCCTTCCTCGAACTTGAGGTCGTTCTCCTCGACCTTCAGCATGTGCGCGGCGATCTTGCGTGCCTTGGCGACGACCTTCTCGGTCGCGAGATGAAAGGCGGAGCCCGCGAGCGTCGCCGAGCGTGAGCCGCCGGTGCCTTCGCCGAAGGGCACCGCGTCGGTGTCGCCCTGGATGTAATGCGTCTCGTTGGGATCGAGACCGAGCCGGTCGCAGACCAGTTGCTTGAAGGTGGTCTCGTGGCCCTGGCCCTGGCTGTTGGAGCCGGAATAGAGCGTCACTGTGCCGGTGCGGTCGAAGCGGACTTCGGCGCCTTCCAGGCTCGCGGCGCCCGCGCGCTCGATGGTATTGGACAGCCCCAAGCCCCGCAGCTTGCCGTCCTTGCGCGATTGCGCCTCGCGCGCCTTGAAGCCGTTCACGTCGGCGAGCTTGAGCGCGAGATCCATGTTCTTCTCGAACTCGCCGCTGTCATAGGTGAAGGTGAGGCCGGTCTTGAACGGCATGGCGCTGGGCGGGATGTAATTGCGCCGGCGCAGCTCGATCGAATCGATGCCGAGCGCGTGCGCGGCAAGTTCCACCATGCGCTCGATCACATAGGCTGCTTCGGGGCGTCCGTTGCCGCGAAAGGGCCGCACCGGATTGGTGTGCGTGAACACCGCGCTGATATCGACATACATCGCCGGCGTGCGATAGGTGCCGGCGAGGGTGCCGGCATTGAAGATGAAGGCCGGCATGGCGTGCTGCAGATAGGCGCCGACCGCGGCCAACGTCTTCACCCGGAAGGCGAGGAAGGTGCCGTCCTTGTCGAGCGCGAGCTCCGCCGTGGTGACATTGTCGCGCGCCTGCGCATCGGAGACGAAAGCCTCGGTGCGCGTCGACAGCCATTTCACCGGCCGTCCGATCAGCTTGGAGGCCATGAGCACCATCGGCATCTCGTTGAAGATCGGCGACTTCATGCCGAACGAGCCGCCGGTATCGCCGGTGACGATGCGCAGCGCG
>JAKAMD010000362.1 GCA_021823875.1 Pseudomonadota bacterium
CGTCACCATCGACGAATTGTTCCTGCAGCCGCCACTGACCATCGGCCCGCCGCACAAGGCGCCGCACCAGAAGTGGACCTGGTTTTCGGCGTTCCGCTTGATCGACATGGTGTTGCGCCCGCTCGATCGGCACGCGCCCAAGGCGATGCGGCAGCGTGCCATCCAGCGCGCGGTCGAATTCGTCAGCGAGCGATTGAACGGCGAGGACGGGCTCGGCGCCATTTTTCCGGCCATGGCCAACGCCTGTCTGATGTTCGACCTGCTGGGCGATCCGGTGCAGGCCAAGATCGCGCGCGACTCGCTCGACAAGCTTTTGGTGATCAAGGACGACGAGGCCTATTGCCAGCCTTGCGTCTCGCCGGTGTGGGACACCGCGCTGGTCGCGCATACGCTGCTGGAAGTCGGCAGTGCCGAAGCCAACGAATGCGCGCGCTGCGGGCTCGAATGGCTGAAGCCCTTGCAGGTGCTCGACGTCGAGGGCGACTGGATCGCGCGCCGGCCGGGCCTGCGGCCGGGCGGCTGGGCTTTCCAATATGCCAATCCGCATTATCCCGATCTCGACGATACCGCGGTGGTGGTGATGGCCATGGACCGCGCGCGCCGCGCGGCCGGGGCAGGGGACGAGTTTGACGCTTCCATCGACCGCGCGGTCGAATGGGTGCGCGGCATGCAGAGCGGCAATGGCGGCTGGGCCGCGTTCGACGTCGACAATATCTACGACTATCTCAACAATATTCCGTTCGCCGATCACGGCGCGCTGATCGATCCGCCGACCGAGGATGTGGGCGCGCGCTGCGCGTCGATGCTGGCGCAGCTCGGCGAGACGCCTGAGAACAGCGAAGCGGTCAAACGCGGCGTCGACTATCTGCTTGGCACGCAATTGCCGGATGGAAGCTGGTATGGCCGCTGGGGCATGAACTACATCTACGGCACTTGGTCGGTCTTGTGCGCGCTCAACGCCTGCGGGCTTGCGCCCGACGACCCGGCAATGCGCAAGGCCGCTGAGTGGCTGATCGCGATCCAGAATGAGGACGGTGGCTGGGGCGAGGACGGTTCGAGCTACAAGCTCGGCTACCGCGGCTACGAGCAAGCGCCGTCGACAGCCTCGCAGACCGCTTGGGCGCTGCTCGGGCTGATGGCCTGCGGGGAAGTCGATTCTCCGGCGGTTGCGCGCGGCATTCGTTACCTGATGACGACGCAGAGCAAGGATGGTTTCTGGGACGAGGAGCGCTTCACCGCCACCGGTTTCCCGCGCGTGTTCTATTTGCGCTACCACGGCTACCGCAAATTCTTCCCGCTCTGGGCGCTGGCGCGCTACCGCAATCTCATAGCCAGCAACGAGCGCAAAGTCGTTTACGGGATGTAATCTGGCGTCGCACCAAACGAAATGCCCGGCGCTAGGCCGGGCATCAGGCAGTTCGTGTTCTTGCAAAGCTGGTGCTATTCCGCCGCTTCCATCGGGACCGGCGCTTCCTTGGTGCGCGCCTTTTCCTCCTGGATCTCGGTGAGCTTTTGCTGCACGTGGCGGGAGAAGACGTATTCCGCCGGGCGCTGCTTCGACAGATCGATATCCGGCGCCATCGGCCCGTCGGTCTTCACGCCGTTGTGGAGCTTCAGGAGCTTCAGCGGATGCGAAATCGAGTCGACGACCGCGGTCGCCTCGAAGCCCGAGTGCACCATGCAGTCGGCACACTTCTCGTAATGACCGACGCCGTAGGAATCCCAGTCGGTCGTCTCCATCAGCTCCTTGAAGGTCTTGGCGTAGCCTTCGCCGATCAGGTAGCAGGGCCGCTGCCAGCCGAACACCGTGCGCGTGGGATTGCCCCAGGGCGTGCACTTGTAAGTCTGGTTGCCGGCGAGGAAATCGAGGAACAAGCCGGATTGGCTGAACGACCACTTCTTGCCGCCGTTCCCGCGCTTGAAAATGTCGCGGAAGAGCTGCCTGGTCGCCGTGCGGTTGAGGAAGTGCTGCTGGTCCGGCGCGCGCTCGTAGGCATAGCCGGGCGACACGGTGATGCCGTCGACGCCCATCTCCATGACGCTGTCGAAGAAGCGTGCCATGCGCTCCGGATCGGCGTTGTTGAACAAGGTGCAGTTGATGTTGCAGCGGAAACCTTTTGCCTTCGCCGCCTTGATCGCCGCGACCGCGCGGTCGTAGGTGCCTTCCTGGCACACCGACTTGTCGTGGTCCTGTTTGTCGCCGTCGAGATGCACCGACCAGACGAAATACGGGTTCGGCTCGTAGTCCTTCATGCGCTTCTCCATGAGAAGCGCGTTGGTGCACAGGTAGACGAATTTCTTGCGGGCGATGATGCCCTGGACGATCTGCGGCAGCTCCTTGTGCAGCAGCGGTTCGCCGCCGGCGATCGAGACCACCGGCGCGCCGCATTCGTCGACCGCACGAAGCGCATCCTCCACCGAGATGCGCTGGTTCAGGATCTCGTCGGGATAGTCGATCTTGCCGCAGCCCGCGCAAGCGAGATTGCACCGGAACAGGGGTTCCAGCATCAGCACCAGCGGGTAGCGCTTGCGTCCGGCCAAATGCTGGCGGACGACGTAGCTACCAACAGCCCATTTCTGCAGCAGGGGAATGCTCAAAGCTTCCGTCCTTTCCGATCTTGCTGGTGGGGTTGACGTCGAGGAGTTCGACCGGAACCCGGAACTCGATCTGCTCGCGTTCGCCCGGCAGTGTCGATACTTCGAGCGACGCAATCCTGGCAAGCGCATTGATGACGTCCGAGACCATGACCTCCGGGGCCCAGGCGCCGGCCGCGATGCCGACCGCCTGGGCGCCCGCGACCCATTTCGGCCGGATCTCGTCGCCGTTGGCAATCAGGTAGGACGGCGTGCCAGCCTCCTCGCCAATTTCGCGTAACCGGTTGGAATTGGAGCTATTTTGGGCTCCTACGACGAGAATGACGCCCACCCGCCGGCTCAGCTCGCGCAATGCGCTCTGGCGGTTTTGGGTGGCGTAGCAGATGTCCCGGGTGCCGGGGCCGACCACGTCGGCAAAGCGCTGCTTGAGCGCGTCGATGATGCCGCGGGTGTCGTCGACGCTGAGCGTGGTCTGCGTCACATAGGCGATGGGGGTGTCGGAGGGCAGGGCGAGGGCGGCGACGTCGGCCTCCGATTGCACTACGTCCACGGGCTCGGGAATCTGGCCGAGCGTGCCCTCGACTTCCGGGTGGCCGACGTGGCCGATCAGGACGACCCGGCGGCCCTGGCGGACGTAATGGCGGCCCTGGCTATGAACCTTGGTGACCAGCGGGCAGGTGGCGTTGAGCACGTGCAGGTCGCGCTCTTTGGCCTCGGCCTCGACCTTCTTGGCCACGCCATGGGCGCTGAACACGGTAATCCCGCCGGCAGGAACCTCGGACAGTTCCTCCACGAAAACGGCGCCGCGCGCCTTTAGCGTGTCGACCACCCACTTGTTGTGCACGATCTCGTGGCGGACATAGACCGGTGGGCCGTATTTCTCGAGCGACCGCTCGACGATCTCAATGGCGCGCACGACCCCGGCACAAAAACCGCGGGGTTGGGCGAGGATGACCTTCATGCCGCGCCTCCGTTCGTCATCTTGCAGCTCGACTGGTCGAGCATCCCCCGGGCGGCCGGAACTCTAACACGGGAATACCGGAACCGCCTATGGCACGTAGTCTGGTTGTGAATGGCGGCAATTGGCTCCGCCCCCGACCGAACTCCACGCGTCGTTAAGCGCGCCTGCGGAAAAAAGTTCCCTGGGGTAGCGGGCCCCCACGGCGACAACCGGTTTCGGACACTTTCGGCAGGAAAAGTGGCGGACCTGCAGTCAAACGTCGCGTGGCTGGTCCTTGCCAGTCCCATTGGCGGGCTGCA
>JAKAMD010000363.1 GCA_021823875.1 Pseudomonadota bacterium
CGACATGCGCCTGTGGGCGGCCAAGGCGTCGCGCGACTTCGACCTGAACTATTTCAACGAGGGCAATTACATCAAGGCGGTCGAGGACAAGAACCAGTCGGAAAACCTGTCCAAGGTGCTCTACCCGCAGGATTCCACCGCGATGGGCCGCGAACTGCGCCTGAAGCAGCAATACTTCTTCGTCTGCGCCTCGCTGCAGGACATCCTCCGCCGCTTCAGCAGATTCCACGAGGGCTTCGACGAGCTTCCCGACAAGGTCGCGATCCAGCTGAACGATACCCACCCCGCGATCGCCATCCCCGAGCTGATGCGCATCCTCGTCGACCTGAACCATCTGGACTGGGACAAGGCCTGGGACCTCACCACGCGCACCTTCGCCTACACCAACCATACGCTGATGGCGGAGGCGCTGGAAACCTGGCCGGTGGCGATGTTGGAGCAGCTGCTGCCGCGCCATCTGCAGATCATTTACGAAATCAACCAGCGCTTTCTCACTGGAGTGATGCATGCCTTTCCCGGCGACAACGAAATGCGCCGGCGCATGTCCATCATCGGCGAAGAGGGGGGCAAGCGCGTGCGCATGGCGCATCTCGCCATCGTCGGCAGCCACAAGGTCAACGGCGTGGCGCAAATCCACACCGAGCTGATGAAGCAGACCATATTTTCCGATTTCGACCGCTATTACCCCGGCAAGATCGTCAACCTGACCAACGGCATCACGCCGCGCCGCTGGCTGAACCAGGCCAACCCGCCGCTGTCGGCTTTGATCAGCGCGCGCATCGGCGACGGCTGGCTCAAGGATCTGGGCGAGCTGCGGCGGCTGATTCCGCTGGCCGAGGACGCGCAGTTCCGCCAGGAATTCGCGGCGGTAAAGCGCGCCAACAAGCAAAGGTTCGCGGCCGAACTGCAGCAGACCCTGGGCATGGCGATCGACGCCGATTCGCTGTTCGACGTGCAGATCAAGCGCATCCACGAATACAAGCGCCAGCTGCTCAACCTGCTGCACGTCGTGGCCCTGTACAAGCGCCTGTGCGATGCCCCGCACGGCGACACTGTGCCGCGCACCGTCATTTTCGGCGGCAAGGCGGCGCCGGGCTACGCCATCGCCAAGCTGATCATCAAGCTGATCAACGACGTCGCCGATATCGTCAATAACGACGTGCGCGTGCACGGCAGGCTGAAGCTCGCATTCGTGCCCAATTACGGCGTATCCGTGGCTGAAAACATCATTCCGGCAGCCGATTTGTCGCAGCAGATCTCCACCGCCGGCACCGAGGCCTCGGGCACCGGCAACATGAAGCTCGCATTGAACGGGGCGCTGACCATAGGGACGCTGGACGGCGCCAACGTCGAAATCCGCGACGAGGTCGGCGAAGACAATATTTTCATATTCGGACTCACCACGGACGGGGTCGCCAAGCTGCGCGCGAGCGGCTATCGGCCCTTGGATTACTATCTCGCGAACGACGAATTGCGCCAGGTGATCGACATGATCGCGCGGGGTTATTTTTCGCCGGAGGAACCCGAGCGGTTCAAGCCCATCGTCGACAATTTGCTCGACAACGGCGACCACTACATGCTGCTGGCCGATTACGCATCCTACGTCGCCTGTCAGAAAGCGGTCGAAGCCGCCTACCGCGATCAGGAGCAATGGCTGCGCAAAGTGATACTCAATGTCGCCAATATGGGGCAATTTTCCAGCGATCGCACGATCCAGCAATACGCCGAGCAGGTGTGGCAGGCGAAACCCGTGTTGCGTTGATGCGGCTTGACAGCCAGGTCGCGCTACCGCACCCTCACGCCATGTTTCGCATAGGCAATGGCGCCGGCTTCTCTGGCGACCGCATTGACGCGCCCGGCCCGGTGGTCGATACCTTGATCGCACGCGGCGGGCCGGCCGCGATTTTCTTCGAGGTGCTGGGCGAGCGCACCGTGGCGCTGGCGCAACTGGAAAAGCGGCGCGACCCCGCGCGCGGCTACGAGCCCATGCTCGAGCGCCTGCTCGAGCCGATCCTGGAAAAGTGCGCGCGCCACGGCATCGCCATCATCGGCAATTTCGGCGCGGCCAATCCGGCGGGCGCGGCGCGCGCGATCGGACGCCTCGCGCGGCGGCTCGGACTTGGAGCCTTGCGCATCGGCGTGGTCGAAGGCGATGACATTCGCGCGAGCATCGACATCGCCAGGCTCGAAGTGTACGAGGCCGATGCGGCGCTGGACCAGGGCGGCAGCGAAATCGTCTCGGCCAATGCCTACCTGAACGCGCAGCCCATCGTCGCGGCGCTGCGCGCCGGCGCGCAGCTCGTGGTCACCGGACGCTGCGGCGACCCCTCGCTCGCACTGGCGCCGCTGATCCACCATTACGGCTGGGCCGAGGACGACTGGAACCATCTCGCGCTCGGATCGGCCGTGGGCCATCTGCTCGAATGCGGCGCGCAGGTCACCGGCGGCGTCTATTACGATCCCGGCTTCAAGGACATCCCGGATCCGGCCAACATCGGCTTCCCGATCGCTGAAGTCAGCGCGGACGGGCACATTGTCATCACCAAGGCCGACGCCAGCGGCGGCGTGGTCAACCTGCAGGTGGTGAAGGAGCAGCTGCTCTATGAAGTGCACGATCCGGCCAACTACATCACGCCGGACGTGACGTTCGATTTTTCCGGTGTGACGCTGCTCGACCTGGGCGGCGACCGCGTCGAAGTGCTGGGCGTGCGCGGCAAGCCGGCGCCGGAGCGCTTGAAAGCCACGGTCTGTTTCGAAGGCGGCTGGCTCGGCGAGGGCGAGATTTCGGTCGCCGGGCCGAATTGCCTGGCGCGCGCGAAGAGCATCGCCGAGGTGCTGCTCGAGCGGCTGCGCCGGCGCAAACTGAATGTGCGTCCGCGCGTCGACCTCATCGGCATCGCCAGCGTGCACGACGACGACAACGGCACGCTGTGGCGCGCCTATACCGGTCCCGAGCCCGCCGAAATCCGCGTGCGCCTGGCGGTCGCCGGCGCTGAACACGACGAAGTCGACCAGACGGCGCGCGAGGTGCTCGCGCTCCTGTGCTGCGGGCCGGCGGGTTCGGGCGGCGCGCGCTGGCGCACCACGCAGCGCATCCGCACCCAATCCTATCTGGTGCCGCGCTCCGGCGTGACGCCGCGCGTGAGCGTGAAACCGGCCGGAGACTGGCTCTGATGGCCGCTCTTGACGATATCGTCAGGGTGCCGCTGCACGCCGTCGCGCACGGACGCGCGGGCGACAAGGGCAACCGGCTGAACATCAGCGTGATTCCCTACGACCCCGAGGCCTACGCGCTGCTCGCCGCGCAACTGACGCCGGAGCGCGTGCTGGCGCTGTTCGCGCACCGGCGCGCGGCGAAAGTGACGCGCTACGACCTGCCACTGTTGCACGCATTCAACTTCGTCATCGACGACGTGCTCGAGGGCGGGGTGAACGGCAGCCTCAACCTCGACGGCCATGGCAAGACCAACTCGTTTCGCCTGCTCAGCCTGCAGGTGGAAGTGCCGCCCCGGATGGTGCGCGCGCCGCGGCGCAGGCGCAGGGACCGTGCGGCGCCGTGAGCGCGATCCGGCTCAGGCCGCCAATAAATCTGCTGGCTAAATCGACTGAGTCACGCTAGAATTAATCGTCGAGGGACAAAATTCGGCCCCGTGCCGTGTGGTGATTCAGTTCACCCTATATCTCTCGATCCTCATTCCCCGCACCCGCTCGACTCTCCAAGGTCAGCGGGTGTTTTTCATTGAATGTGACGCCGGTTCGCCTGGGCTTGCCGCGCACCTTGGGCCCTTGCAAGTCCAGATCGACGACCTCGATGAATTGTGGCCACATCGCCTTCAGAAAGCGTTCTT
>JAKAMD010000364.1 GCA_021823875.1 Pseudomonadota bacterium
GGCGCTGGCCGATCTGAACAGGGCGATCGCGCTTGATTCAACCAATGCCGCTCCCTACCGCGCGCGTGCGGCGATCGACAAGAGCAAGGGCGACATCGACCAGGCGATCGAGGATCTGACGCATGCCATGCGGCTGCGAGCACGCGCGTCCGACTATTTCGAGCGTGCGGCACTGCACCGGGCCAAGGGCGACACCGGCAAGGCCTTGACCGATCTCGCTGCTGGCTTGGCGCGGCAGCCGGATAATATCGACGGCCTGCGGGCGCGCGCCGCCATCTACGAAGGCAAGAGGAATTATGCCGCAGCGATTGGCGATTTCGACCGCATCCTGCGCATCAATCCGCGTGACGCACAGAGTCATTACCAACGCGGGCTCGCCTACGAGCAATCCGGCGATCTCGGCAAGGCGATCGCCGATTTCAAGACGGCGCTAGCGCAAGACAAACAGCTCGCTGACGCGCGGCAGGCGCTCGCGCGCGCCACGCAGCGCCAGGCGCAGATCACCGCCGAAAAGACGGCGGCCGAGGCGCGCGCCGCCCGCATTGCCGCGGAAAAGAAAGCTGCTGAGGAGGCAGCGCGGATCGCCGCAGCGAAAAAAACGGCTGAGGAAAAAGCCGCGCGGATCGCGGCAGAAAAGATAGCCGCCGAGCAGAAAGCGGTCCAAATCGCTGCGCAAAAGCAAAAGACGGCGGCCGTGACGACGACGCCCGCAGTGGTGGACAACAACGAACCATCAAGACCGGCGGCGGCCGTCGCCTCCAAACCGGTCGAACCAGCCGCGCGCGAGGTTAGGCCCACGGCCTCCGTGCCCGTGCCCAAGCCGCGCGAACGCATGGTAGCGAACGAGAGCGCCAACCAGCCGGCCAAGACGGCCGCCCATGATGACACTGACGCGGCGCGGCCTACTACTTCGCTGCGGGCAAGAGAACGGGCGCGCAGCCGGCACAAACCGGCGCACAACGCAACTGTGCCCAAACCGTCGCGGCGAACGCCCTCGTCGGTCGTGTGGGTCGATCGGTATGGCCGCCCGCTCAGCGCGCGCGAGGTACGCGAGATGGAACGGCTCATGCGCCAGGATCGCGCGCACCGCGCCGGCCCGCCGCCCACCCGTTATTACCGCGCCGGCAGCAATGCCACCTTCAACGATGTGTTCCGCTGACGCCTCTAACCGCGAAAGCCGGTCGCCAGCAGATAAAGCTCGGCCGAATCCGCGCGGCTGGCCGGCGGCTTGATGTGCTTGACGTTTGCGTAGTCGCGCTTGAGCGCGGCGAGCAGCGTGGCCTCGGTGCCACCTTGCAGCACCTTACCGAGGAAACTGCCGCCGGGCGCCAGAACCTCGCGCGCAAAATCGGCGGCCAGTTCGACCAGCGCCATGATCTTCAGGTGATCGGTACGGGCATGGCCGGTAGCATTGGCAGCCATATCGGAGAGCACCACATCGGCCGGCCCGCCCAGCATCGCTTTCAGCTTTTCCAGCGCGTCGTGGTCGAGGAAATCGAGCTGCATGAAATCGACACCCGCGACCGGCTCCATCGGCAGGAGATCGATCGCCACCACGCGCCCGCGCGCCGGCGCCTCGACCCGCTTGGCCGCGATCTGGCTCCAGCCGCCGGGCGCAGCACCGAGATCGACCACGCGCGCGCCCTTCTTCAGGATGTGCGCCTTGTCGTCGATCTCCATGAGCTTGAAGGCGGCGCGCGAGCGGAATCCTTCGCGTTTGGCGCGGGCGACGTAAGGATCGTTGAGCTGACGCTCCAGCCACAGCTTGGAGGACAGTTTGCGGCCCTTACCGGTCTTCACGCGCACCTTGAGGTCGCGCCCCTGCCCTTGATCCTTCTTGCTCATGGGTAAGATACTTCTGTCTTCAAACCGCTTTGCGAGCGCAGCGAGCGAAAGTGCAACCGCACCAAGACTTGCTCACACCGCCGCCGCCTCGGCAACGCCCCAAACGCCGTCCTCACGCATCATCTGCACCAGTATGCCTTCGCGCAAGCCACGATCGGCAACGCGCAGGCGGGGACAGGGGAAAGCGCGGCGGATCGCCTCCAGGATGGCGCAACCGGCCAGCACCAGATCGGCACGCTCGGCGCCGATGCAAGGGCTGGCGGCCCGCTCCTCATAGCTCATGGCCAGGAGCCGCTCGACCACCGCGTTGATCTCCTGTTCGGTCATCCAGCAGCCATCGACACGGTTGCGGTCGTAGCGCCTGAGATTGAGATGAACGCCCGCGATGGTGGTGACGGTGCCCGAGGTGCCGAGCATGTGGATGCCCTCGAGCGCCGCGTCGGCATGCGCGCGCGCGAACGGCGCCACGGATTCGGCCACCTCGTCCACCATGCGCTCGTAGGTTTCGCGCGTTACGGTGATGCCGCCGTGACGCTCGGCCAGCGTGACCACGCCTTGCGGCAGCGAGATCCAGCCGGCAATGCGCGGCAGCGGCGGGCCGCTCCGGACCTGCTGGGAACGATCGAGCCGCACCAGTTCGGAAGAGCCGCCGCCGATGTCGAACAGCACCGCGCCCTCGGCTTGCGGATCGATCAACGGCGTACAGCCGGTGGCGGCGAGCGTGGCCTCGGTCTCGCGGTCGATCACCTCGAGATCGAGCCCGAGCGCATCGGCCACGCGCTCGCGAAAGGCTTCGCCGTTCTCGGCCGCGCGGCAGGCCTCGGTCGCGATTAGCCGGGCACGGCTGACGCCCTTGTTGCGCATCTTCTTGCGGCACACGGCGAGCGCGGAGAGTGCGCGTTCGATGGCCGCCTCGCTGATGCGGCCGGAGAGCGAAACGCCCTCGCCCAGGCGGATGATGCGCGAGAAAGCGTCGACCACCCGAAAACTGTCGCCGGTCGGCCGCGCCACCAGCAGCCGGCAATTGTTGGTGCCAAGATCGAGCGCGGCATAGGTCGCACCGCCACGATCGACGCCATTGGCGCGATCATGTTCCATGTCGCCATGGGCGCCATCGTGCCGTCCATGCGGCCGCCGATCCCCGTGGGCTCGCCCTTGCGGCGGCCGCACAGAGTCGAGGCCCGGGAGCTCCCCGGCCCCGCCTTTCATCACGTCAAAACCTTCCTGCCGCCCCCTCCGCGCCTTCCCAGCGCGCCGCGGTCGCGGCGTTGTTCCTTCGTTCGCGAAAAGTGTAACAGCCCACCCGCGCGGCGCAACCTTGTGGAGCGGGGCGCTCTGCTCTATCTCAAGGGCCACACCCCTCCTCAACAACACGGCCTCAAGCTCCGGCATGGACGACATAACAAGCGAAACTGCGCTCGCGCTGACCAAATTCGGCATCGGTCAGCCGGTGCGCCGCACCGAAGACCCCAAGCTGGTGCGTGGCGAGGGCCGCTACACCGACGACATCAATCTGCCCGGCCAGGCGCATGCCGTGATGGTGCGTTCCACCGTTGCGCACGGCATCATCCGCGGCATCGACACCGCCGCGGCCAAGGCCATGCCGGGCGTGAAGGCGGTGCTCACCGCCGCCGACCTCGCCGGCTATGGCGGATTGAAATGCCTGCTGCCGTTGAAGAGCCGCGACGGCTCGCCTATCCGCTACACGCCGCGCCCGGCGCTGGCCGGCGACAAGGTGCGCTATGTCGGCGATCCGGTCGTCTGCGTGGTGGCCGACACCATCGCGCAGGCCAAAGACGCCGCCGAGGCAATCGTACTCGACATCGAGCCACTGCCGGCGGTGATGAGCGCGCGCGAGGCGGCCGAACCGGGTGCGCCGCAGATCTGGGACGACGTACCGGGCAATGTCGCGCTCGACTACCAATTCGGCGACACGGAAAAAGTGGCGGAAGCCTTCGCCCAGGCCGCGCATGTGGTGAAGGTACCGCTGGTCAA
>JAKAMD010000365.1 GCA_021823875.1 Pseudomonadota bacterium
GATGATGCGACCGCCGACAAGTCGGTCAAGGATCAGCTCAAGCAGTGGGAGGAGATGGGTTTCGGCAAGCTGCCGGTCTGCATCGCCAAGACGCAGTATTCCTTCTCCACCAACGCCGACGCCAAGGGCGCGCCCACCGGCTTCAACATTCCGGTGCGCGAGGTTCGTCTGTCCGCCGGTGCGGAATTCGTGGTGGCGATCTGCGGTGAGGTCATGACCATGCCGGGCCTGCCCAAGGTGCCGGCGGCGAACACGATCGATGTCGGCAAGGATGGCCGCATCGTCGGTCTGTTCTGATCCTCATCGGCTCGGCCGATCCGCGACACCAAAAAAGGGCCCGCCGTCCGGCGGGCCCTTCGTCTTTTGACGCCGCTGTCAGACAGGGCGGACCTCTGTGCGCGCGCCCGATCATTAAAATTTTAGACACTTTGTATCTAGGTTGTAGAACGAGTTTTTGCATCTTTGCGCTAGAAAAGTTTCGTCTTTCCGGGCCCGTCGGATCGTGGCCGGGCCGGGAGGGCCCGAGCCTTGCTTTCCTCAGTGTCGATTGTTTTGGGGGCCATGACCTTGTCAGTACAAAATCAAGAAAACCCGTCGCCCGCCGAAGAGAACTCTCTCCTTGACGAATTGGTCGATGTCGTTGCCACCGGCAGCGTGAAGCAGCGTCTACGAATTCTTCAACGCGTCACCGACCTGTTCGTGGCCGGTTCGCACAGCTATTCCGACGAACAGATCGATCTGTTCGACGACGTATTGCGGCAGCTCGTGACCGATGTCGAGGTCGAGGCGCGGGCCCGGCTCTCACATCGCATGGCCGGTCTCCACAAGGCGCCGCCTAAGCTGATCCGCTCGCTCGCATTCGATGACGAGATCGAGGTCGCAGCTCCTGTGCTGACGCAGTCTGAACTGCTGACCGACGAGGACTTGATCGAGAACGCCCGCACCAAGAGCCAGGCTCATCTCTTGGCCATCGCCCAGCGCCTGAAATTGAGCGAAACGGTTACCGACGTTCTGGTCGAGCGCGGCGACCGCCATGTCGTGCGCAAGGTGGCGGGAAACCGCGGCGCGCGTTTCTCGCTCGCCGGTTATGGGCGTCTGACCGTCCGCGCGCAACGTGACCGCAAGCTGACCCTGACGCTCGGCGCGCGCAACGACATTCCGCGCCAATATTTCATCAAGCTGCTGCAAAACGCGTCCGCCTCGGTCCGTGCCAAGCTCGAGGAGGCCAATCCGCAGTTCGCCGACGAGATTCAGGAAAGCATCGACGAAGTCGCCACCGAGATGCAGCATGAGGCGCGCGATCTGTCGCAGGAATACAGCGCTGCCGTGCGTGATGCCCGCCGCCGGTTCCAGGCGCACCCGGTCGCCGAGGTCAATGTGCATGCGCCCGCGCGCAATCAGGAATTCGACAAGGCGGTGGTGTCGCTCGCCAAGCTCGGCCACTTCCCGGTCGATCTGGTCGAGCGTGCTTTGCTCGATAAAGGCAAGGACATGCTGATGATCCTGGCGCGGGCTGCCGATTGCTCCTGGGCCACCACACGCGAGCTGCTGCTCATGAATGCGGCCGGTCGTAATCTGACGCCCGATGACCTCAGCCTCGCCTTCGAGCGCTACAAGAAGCTCAGCCAGGAAACGGCGCGCAATATCATCAAGTTCCACGAGCAGCGCTCAAAAGAGCCGGAAACGGCATCCGTCGACAAGAAGCGCGGGCGCAAATCCGACAAGTCGGTGTTGCCGCTGCCGGAGCGCGTCCCGGTATAACCGGCTTGCCGGCCGTCGAATTCTGATGGTGGCGTGAAGCGTCGCGACGGCGAGATCATTCCAGATCGAACGCCGGCTCGAACGCGCGCCAGCTGATCTCCGCATTGAACATGCCGGCGCGCACGCGCGCGACCGCGTAGGGTTCACCCTGTAACCGCAGCGTTTCCTTGCTGTCGCCTTGGACCATCACCACGGCGGCGTCCTATTCCGACAACCGAGGCGCGATGCGCTTTGCCTCCGATATCAACGCGGCAGCGATCGGTGTCATCGGCTCGCGTGCCGGGACCACCAAGCCAATGGTTTGTACAGCTTCCGGTTCGGTAATCGGAATCGCGCGGATGGTCTCGGTCAGGCCCAGCGTTTCGGCGATCTTGGCCGACATCACGCTCGCCCAACGGCCGGTGCGCACATGCGAATAGAGCAAGATCATCGAGTCCGATTCCAATGTCGGTCGCGATTCCGCACCGACGCTTTTCAGCAGGTGATCGATGATGCGCCGGTTCTGCATGTCGGGGGTCAACAGGCAGAGCGGCAGTTTCGCCACTTCCTTCCAGGTGACGGTCTCGCGGTCGCCGAGCGGGGCGTCGGCGGACGTCAACAGGCGGTATTGCTCGCGATAAAGCGGCACCGTGCCGACCCGGCCGACCGGCTCGTTCTCGACATAGGTGATGCCGGCATCGATCTCGAGGTTCTCCAACAGCTCGAGGATCTCCAGCGAATTACGCGAGTAGATGGTGAACTGCACATTGGGATGCTTTTCGCGATAGGGCGTGGTGATTGCCGCCACCATGGCGAGCGCGGTCGGGATCGCGGCGATGCGCAGCCGGCCCGAGAGGCCGTGGCGCAGCGAGTTGATCTCGTCGCGCATCGAGCGGGTGTCGCCGACGATCCGGCGCGCCCATTCCAGCACGCGCTGGCCTTCCGGCGTGAAGCCCTGGAAGCGCGAGCCGCGGTTGACCAGCAGCACGCCCATCTGCTCCTCAAGCTGTTTCACCCCAGCCGACAGCGTCGGTTGTGTCACCCCGCAGGATTCCGCCGCGCGGCCGAAATGCCGTTCCCGGGCCAGGGCGATGATGAATTCCAGCTTGTCGATCAAGCCAATTTCCCCTTTTATTTCAGTGAATTATTCGGAGGCCGCCGGCAGGACGTATAAAATTTAGAGAGCAACAACCCTAGCATTGATAGGAAAGTTCTATCAAGCCATATCGAGCAGGGGGTTGCTTGAAACCCCTGGTCGTTTCACACATTTGACATTCAGGCTGTTCCAACGCCGCGACGCAGGGGCGACCGGCGAGCGTTATTGGTTTGGCCAGGAGAGTCATCAGATGAACATGCAAATGCCGCCGGCTGCCGGCGCCAACGGGACCGGCCGCCGTCGGCCGCCCCGCACTCCCAAAGGCCGTCAGGTCGATCTGCAAGCGCTCGAGGAAGTGCGCGCGCTGCTCACCGACCGGCCGCGCCGGCGTGACCTGCTGATCGAGCACCTGCATCTGATCCAAGACCACTACGGGCAATTATCTGCCGCGCATCTCGCCGCGCTCGCCGCCGAGATGAAGATGGCGCAGACCGAGGTTTACGAAGTCGCCACCTTCTATTCGCATTTCGATGTGGTGAAGGACGGCACCAAGCCGCCGGCCGTGACCGTGCGCGTCTGCGATTCGCTGTCCTGCGCCATGGCCGGCGCCGAGGCGCTGGTCAAGAAATTGCCGGCCATCCTCGGCACCGACGTCCGCGTGGTGCGCGCCCCTTGCATGGGCGGCTGCGACAACGCGCCGGTCGTTGCCGTCGGCCATATGCAGACGTTCCAGGCGACGGCCGACAAGGTTGCCGCCGCGGTGAAGGCAAACCCGCATCCGCATGCCTGGAAGCCGACGACCGATTTCGCCAGCTACCAGAAGGACGGCGGCTACACGCTGCTGAAAGCCTGCCTCGACGGCAAGCGCACGCGGGAAGAGCTGATCAAGATCGTCAGCGACGGCGGCCTGCGCGGCATGGGCGGCGCCGGCTTCCCCACGGGCCGCAAATGGCAATTGGTGCGCACCGAGCCCGCGCCCCGCATGTTCGCCGTCAATTGC
>JAKAMD010000366.1 GCA_021823875.1 Pseudomonadota bacterium
GGCCCGGCATCGCCCGTGGCTTCGGTCAGCCCCTCGGCCGCGACCTTGAGGCGGGCGAGGGTCGACCGGTCGACCGAGCCGTCGATCAGCGCCACTTTGAGCGAATCCAGCGCATCGAGCGCATTGCGGCCCTTCGCCACCGCCCGCTTCCGGCGTTGCGTGGAATCCTCCACGCCCTGCAAGGCCAACAGCGCATCGAGCGAGGAGATCGCGCGCAGGGTCCCGGCGGCGCTGGTGCCGCGCGAGGGCTCCTGTTCGTCGACCGTGAACGTACCGGCAGCGACCCGGCGCGTACTCTGCGGCGCAGCAGCAAGCGCGGCTCCATTCGGCCCGGTAATGCGCATGGCTTGAAATTCCCCCACCCCAGCAGTCGACGACGCCCCAGAAGTTCCATGGAGCCTGGGCCTTTATGGTTAATCGACGGTAAAGGGCCCGGCAAAAACTGCCGGGGCGGATCATTCCTGCCGGCCCCGCCGCTTCGTCACGCCCCCGCACCGACTGAAAATATTATGTCATAACAATGGTCTAGGGAAATTCCGGGAAGTGGCACGCCGCTCGCATAAGAAAGCGTGGTCACGTCACATTGGGGAGCAGTGATGACGAAGACGTTGCGAGCCGCATTGCTGGCAGTGCTTTGGATCGCGTTCGCCGTGCCGAACGCGGGCGCGTCGTCGCGCATTAAGGACCTCGCCAATATCGAGGGCGTGCGGCAGAATCAGTTGATCGGCTACGGCCTGGTGGTCGGCCTCAACGGCACCGGCGACACCCTCAACAACATCCCCTTCACCAAGCAGTCGCTGCAGGCGATGCTGGAACGGCTGGGCGTCAATGTCCGCGGCCAGACCCTGCGTACCGGCAACGTCGCCGCCGTGATGGTGACCGCCAATCTGCCGGCCTTCGGTACCCAAGGTACCCGCATCGACGTCACCGTTTCCGCGCTCGGCGACTCCAAGAGCCTGCAAGGCGGCGTGTTGCTGGTTACGCCGCTGCTCGGCGCCGATGGCAATGTCTACGCCGTCAGCCAGGGCTCGGTCGCGATCGGCGGCTTCCAGGCCGAGGGCGAGGCCGCCAAGATCGTGCGCGGCGTGCCGACCGTCGGCCGCATCGCCAACGGCGCCACCATCGAGCGCGAGATCGACTTCAATCTCAACAAGCAGCGCCAACTGCGCATCGCCCTGCGCAACCCCGATTTCACCACCGCCAAGCGCATCGCGACCGCGATCAACGATTACATTGGCGTGCCGACCGCCGAGCCGCTCGACCCGGCCACCATCGGCCTGACCATCCCGGCCAATTATCGCGGCAACGTGGTCTCGCTGCTCACCGACATCGAACAGCTGCGCGTCGAGCCCGACCAGCCCGCCAGGATCGTGATCGACGAGCGCTCCGGCATCATCGTCATGGGCCGTGACGTGCGCGTGTCGACGGTCGCGGTGGCGCAGGGCAACCTCACCGTCACCATCACCGAGTCTCCTCAGGTGAGCCAGCCGGGACCGTTCTCGCGCGGCCAGACCCGGGTGGTGCCGCGCACTCGCATCGGCGTGCAGGAGGACGGCAAGAAGCTCGCGGTGGTCCAGAACGGCGTCTCGCTGCAGCAACTGGTCGACGGGCTCAACGCGCTCGGCATCGGCCCGCGCGACCTGATCGCCATCCTGCAGGCGATCAAGGCCGACGGCGCCATCCAGGCCGACATCGAGGTGATGTGATGAGCGCAGCCTTCGCCCTGCCCTCGCCCGGCTTGCAGCCGATCGACCTCGTGACCGCCACGCAGGCGAGCGCCCCCAAGCCGACCGCCAATCAGGCGCGCGCGCGCGCGGCGGCGCGGGATTTCGAGGCCGTGTTCCTCAACTCCATGTTCGAGCAGATGTACACCGACATCGGCGGCGACGGCCCGTTTGGCGGCAGCGGCGCGACCGGCGTCTGGCGCTCGATGCTCACCCAGCAATACGCCAAGAGCTTCGCCAAGGCCGGCGGCATCGGCATCGCCGATCAGGTTTACAAAACGTTACTTGCGCAGCAGGAAAAGCATTCATGAGCCATCAGCAGGCCGCCATTGCCAGCATGGAAGACGCCGAGCGCGCGATCGGCGCGCTGCACGCGATCATGGATCGGCTGGAGCAGACGCTGGCGGAGGAAACCGCGCTCGTGCGCGCCGGCCGCCTGCGCGAAGTGGGCGCGTTCGAAACGGAAAAGAACGAGCTTGCGCGCCGCTATAGCATGGAAAGCCAGCGTATCGGCGCGGCCCATGCCTTTATCAAGCGCACGCTGCCGCAATTGTTCGACGCACTGCGGCAACGACACGTTTCATTCCAGGCCCTGCTGAAAGCCAATATGACCGTGCTGGCCACCGCCCATGCGGTGTCGGAAGGCATCATCCGCAGCGTATCGGGCGAACTTGCCCGCAAACAGGCGCCTTCGACCTATGGCAATTCCGGCCGTACGAACGCCCCGAGCCCGAAGGCGAGCCAGCCGCTGGCGCTCAGTCGCGTGCTTTAGCGCCGATGACGACGACGTCGTCGACCGCATGGCTCGTCGAAAACGAAGTCCGCTGCCTCAGACCAACAGCCCGGTGAGCGTGTTGATCCGGGTGCCGTTGGGCATGGTCAGAATATTGTTCTGGGTGTCGAGATAAGCGCCATTGGCCAACTGGATGATGCTCGCCGGATCGACATATTGGGCGCCGGTCAAGGTGTCGTACTGGATTCCAGTCGGCATCGTCATAATATTGTTGGTCGTGTCGATCGTGACCCCGCCGGGCAGGTAGACGTACGGATCAACGTTCTGCGGCTGCACAGTCTGCTGACTCTGGTCGAGCGCGGTCAAAGCGTCTGCCAGCATTTTTTTTTGCTGTTCCTGATTATTCTGCGATGCCAGCTGAGCGTAGTAAGCGCCCGAATTGGTGACACTGGTCTGCGCGATCGTCGCAAAATCGTTGGCGGAACCTGAAACCTGCCCCAGAGTGCCGTTCGCCATGCCTTGCAGCATGCCGAGAAGGCCCGCCTGATTTTGCGAGTTCTTGATGGCGGTCGCCGTGTCCCCGATCCAATTCGAGGTCGGAGCCGAATTCGCCCCAACCCAAGAATAAGGACTTGCACCGGCAATGAGGGTCATGCGCGCATCCTCGGACCCGGCCAAAATACTACGCAAGCCTTAACAAAATGTGGTGGTCGGCCGACTTGAACGTCCGTGTTCTGGCCGGCGCCAACGTCGATTACAATTCAAATCAAATGCCGATGCGGACGGTAAAAAATACGGACATGATTTATTAACCATACCTTTTTACGGCCTGTTTGGACGCATATGCGATGACATCGTCCGATCCACGGGATCGAGACCAATCGCCAGTATGGCAAATCGACCAGAAAGGTAACGTAAGATGTCTGACATCGTCCTCTCGGCAGGCGTGCGTTCGAACCTGCTCAATCTGCAGCAGACTTCCGACCTGATCACCACCACCCAGACCCGACTTGCCACCGGCAAGCGCGTGAACTCCGCCCTCGACAATCCGCTGAACTACTTTACCGCGCAGTCGCTCGACAACCGCGCAGGCGACCTGAACAACCTACTCGACTCGATGTCGTCGGCCATCAATACCATCCAGGCCGCCAACAACGGCATCAGCGCCATCACCAAGCTGGTGCAGTCGGCCCAGTCGCTGGTCGCCCAGGCGCAGCAGACGAGTGACGCGACGGTACAGTCAAGCCTGGCCACGCAGTTCAACGCCCTGCTCACGCAGATCGGCACTCTTGCCAGCGACTCCGGCTTCAACGGCATCAACCTGCTCGGCGGCAACGATCTGAAGGTCACCCTCAACGAGACCGGC
>JAKAMD010000367.1 GCA_021823875.1 Pseudomonadota bacterium
TTCGCCATTGCCTGCCGCGTGCTGGGCCTGCGCGATCTCGGACCGGCGCTGTCGCCGTTCAACGCCTTCCTGTTCATCACTGGCATCGAGACACTGCCGTTGCGCATGCAGCGCCACTGCGACAATGCGCTTGCAGCGGCGGAGTGGCTGTCGAAGCATCCCAAGGTGGCCTGGGTAAGCTATCCGGGGCTCGCCGGCGACAAATACAATGCGCTCGCCAAGAAATACGCGCCCAAGGGCGCCGGTGCGGTGTTCACCTTCGGGCTCAAGGGCGGCTACGATGCCGGCGTGAAGGTGGTGTCGAACGTCAAGCTGTTCTCGCACCTCGCCAATATCGGCGACACCCGCTCGCTGATCATCCATCCCGCCTCTACCACGCACCGGCAATTGTCCGATGCGGCGAAGATCGAGGCCGGCGCCGGTCCCGATGTGGTGCGGCTGTCAGTCGGCATCGAGGATATCGCCGACATCATCGCCGATCTCGAACAGGCGCTGGAGAAGATTTAAGCGCGCTTACGTCTTCAACGTCCGCTCCACATAGGCGCGGACGTTGGAAAGCGTCGCGTCGGCGCACCAGATCTCGGTGACCGCTTCATCGGTCGCCGCGCCGCTCGCCGCGTAACGCTCGGCGACCTGCACGCGGAGCTGTTGCTTGGTCTGCGCAACGGCGGGCGGCGACAGTTTGGCCAATTCGGCGGCGACGGCGATTGCGTCTTCCAACAGCTCTTCCGGCTCGGCCAGTTCGTCGATCCAGCCACGCTCGAGTGCGGCATCGATGGCATAAGTTGCACCGCTCAGCGTGAATTCGGAAAGAAAACGCGCCGGCGTAGCAAATCGCAGGATCTCGAAGGCGAGCGTCGGGAACGGCACGCCGACCAGAAGCTCGGTCACGCCGATGCGGCCGTTGCCGCGCGCCATGATGCGGCGGTCGGCGCAAGCGGCGAGGATCGCGCCGCCGGCAACGGCATGGCCGTTGATCGCCGCCACAACCGGCTTGGGATGGAAGAACACAGCGTTATAGAGCCGGTGCAAGGCTGGCAGGAATTGGCGGATATAGTCAGCGCCGCCCTCGCTCAGGCGCCGGAGATCGACGCCAGCGGAGAAGATGCCGCCCTGCCCGGTCAACACCACTGCTTTAGCATTGCCTTCACGCAGCGCGGCAAAGCGCGTGGTGAGCCCCTCGCAGAATTCGATATCAAGCGCATTGGCCTTGCCGTGACGCATGGTCAAAACGGCAATGCCATTATTCGAGGCATGCTCGATCATGATCAAGCCTCCGCCGTCACCAGGCAGCGATGCCCGAGCCTCTCAGCATGAACGATGGCGATGGTGAATACCAGGATGGCGACCATCTGATGTGTCTGCGCGAGCTGGATCGGCGCCTGCATCAACAGCGTGGCAATGCCGAGCAGCGCTTGCGCCGTCACCGCGGCCAGCAGGACGAATGCGCTGCCCGCCTCATGCCGCGTCCGCCAGGCGTCATAGGCATGCAATACCGCGGCGAGCCAGATCGTATAGGCCAGCATGCGGTGATCGAACTGGGCGGTGAGCGTGTTCTCGAACAGGTTTCGCCACGCCGGTACATCGTGCCACAAGCGCGCGGCCGACGGAATGAAAGACCCGTCGATCAGCGGCCAGGTGTTATAGACCAGACCGGCATTGAGCCCGGCGACCAGCGCGCCGAGATAGATCTGCAGCAAAACTAGAAAGACGATCACGACGGCGCTCACACGCAATCGTTTCGGTGCCCTGCTTTCGCTGAACGGCGTCATCTGCTGCGCGGTCCACAGCACCGCGGCAAAGATCGCGCAGGCCAACGTCATATGGAACGCCAGGCGATACTGCGACACGCTGACCCGGTCGGAGCCCGCCAATCCCGACGACACCATCCACCAGCCGACCGCGCCGAGGAAGGCACCGGCGCCGAAGATGGTCCATAGCCGCACACGCAAGTGTTTGGGGACGTAACCGCGCCACAGGAAAAACAGGAACGGCGCCAGGAACACGAACCCGGTGGTGCGGGCCAGCAGGCGATGGGTCCATTCCCACCAGTAGATCACCTTGAACTGATCGAGGCTCATGTCGCGGTTGAGCTCTTTGTATTGCGGAATGGCCTGATACGCCTTGAATTCCGCCTGCCAGGCCGGCTGCGACAGCGGCGGGATGACGCCCGTGACCGGTTTCCACTCGGTGATGGAGAGGCCGGATTCGGTGAGCCGGGTGACGCCGCCGACGACCAGCGTCATGAAAATCATGGCAGCGACGGCGAGCAGCCACAGGCGCACAGCGCGCGCACGATAAGCAGGAGCGGAATGTAGATCGGACATGGATCGTTAAACTTGCAGGGAACGGTGCGGACCATATAGTCACCCCCGCAGCACTGCAAATCTCCCGCACGAAGGGCACCCATGCGCATTCGCACCCGCAAGCTGATCGGCACCTTCGTGCTGCTGATTTTCGTGACGTTTTGGAGCCTGTTCGCCATGGCGCTGGCGCAATCGGCCCTGACCGACATCAACGGCTTGGTGGCGGCGATATTTTACGTGGTGGCCGGGCTCGGCTGGGTGCTGCCGGCGATGGTGATCATCAAGTGGATGCTGCGGCCGGATCAGCCACCGGCCTGAAGGATCAGGCCGCATTCACCCGGCGGAAGCCGTTCCACATGGCGGTGGCCGCGCCCGATACCAATACCTTCAGATAGCGTGCCTGCTGGAACTCGCCGTTGACCGAGATGCGCGGCAGTGCGGTCAGATGATCGCGGTGCGCGCGGAACAACACGCCCGGCCGCGTCGTGACCGCCGTCTTGAAGCCGAGCTCGGAGGCGATGCGGAATTCGCGCGGGCCCGCCGAAGTCGGATCGCCCACCGGATAGGCCAGATGCTCCGGCCGCGTGCCGAGCGCGGCCTCGATCACGGCGCGGCTCATCTCCATCTCGGCGCGCACCGCGGCATCGTCCGGCACCTTCATCAGCATCTTGTGGTTCACGGTGTGGGCGCCGATGGTGCAGAGCGGATCGGCGGCAAGTTCGGCGATCTCTTCCCAGTCCATGCACAGGTCGCGGCAGAAGGCGGCCATGTCGACGCGATGACAGGCGCACAGATCGCGCACCACCGCGCGCAACTCGTCCTCGGTCTTCATGCTGCGCAGATAGCCATAGACCGCGTCCCAAAGCTCGCGCTTCTCGCTTACCGTGCCGCAATCGAAGAACTGCTGCTGGCCGTTGATCAACATCCCGATGCGGCTGTTCTGGGCGATCACCGCCTCCAGCCCCAGCCACCACAATTCGCCGATCCGGTCCGGGAAGCTGGTCGCAATGTAGAGCGCGAACGGCATCTCGTATTTCTTGAGCAGCGGATAGGCGAACTGCTTGATGTCCTTGTAGCCGTCGTCGAAGGTGATGCAGACGAAACGGCGCTGGAACTCGCCGGCGATGAAGCGCCGGTGCATCTCGTCGAGCGAGATCACATCGACGCGTGCGCGCTTGAGCCAGCGCAGCAGCACCTCGAAGAAGCGCGGCGTCACTTCCAACAGCCGGTTGGGCTGGAAGGCGTCAGAGCGCGGCGGGCGCACGTGATGCAGCGTCAATATGGCACCGACGCCGCCGAACACCGGCCGCATCAGATGGTGCAGCCCGCTGAAGTAGAGCGTCTCCAGTCCGCCGCGGATGATGGTTTTCTTCAAGCTCACGCCTGCTGCGTCCAGGGTCAACCTGCCCGACTATCCCGCCGCTCTATTGATAAACCTTTGCCGTCCCGTGACCGGGGCCCTGGTTTCAACGCAGCTCGATACGAAAGAACGTCGTGACCCTGCCCTCGC
>JAKAMD010000368.1 GCA_021823875.1 Pseudomonadota bacterium
GGCCTCTAGGCGCGTGACCTGGACCTTGACCAGGTCGGCGGCCGAGCCGGTGGCGTCGGTCAGATCGAGCAGCATGGGCACCAGCGCGTTCATGCTGGGGAAGTGGAAATCCTTGGCGAACGGCGTTACCCAGTGGTCGAACTGGCCGATGATCAGCAGCGTGTCGGGGCGGATGCCCTCGCACAGCATCACCCGGCCCTTGGTGTCGTTGAGCGGCGAGCGCACCTCGACCAAATCGCCGTCGCCGATGCCGAGCTTCTGCGCCGCGGCGTGGTTCATCACCACATTGCCGTGGCCGGCGACATTGCTGGACACTTCGCGGATGAGCTGGATGCCGACATTGTTGCCCCACGAATACTGCATGCTGCGCGAGGTGATCAGCCAGAACGGATAGTCGGCGATATCCACCTTGAAGTGGGTGGCGAGCGCGTCTTCCCAGATGCCGCCGAGATCGCGCCAGTGCGGCAGCGCCTCGTATTCGCCGAGTTGCTTGTCCCACCAGGTGATGCCCTGCTCGTGCAAGCGCCGCTCGAGCTCTTTGCCGACGCGCAAGAGCCGTTCCTGGTAGGGCTGTTCGAAACGCAGGCCCTCCTCCTTGAGCTTGGGATAGAGATACCACATCAGCTTCGAGAACGGCTTCACGCGGAAACCGTGCTCGCGGAACCAGTCGAGCCCATGCGTCTCGGCGCCATCGGTCATCTCGGCGCTCGCCGCGCGGCAGGAGGCGTCCCAGATGGTCTCGACATCGTGTGCCTTGGTCACATCGAGCGAGAAATCGTAGTTCTCGCCCTTGAGCCTGACTTCATGTGAGCCGCGATTGATCGCCGTATTGTAGCCTTCCAACAGCCCGGTGCGGCGCGCGAGCTCGGTGCAGATCCAGGTGAAGTCGCGCGCCTCGCCCTGCGGCGGCACCGCCGGATCACGCAGCGCGAAGCCCTGATACTCCCAGAACTGCTCGATATATTTGGTGCCGCCGATGCGCATGAGCTGCAGACCTTCGAGGTCGGTGCAGTCCGGCAGCAGCACGTCGGCCATGTGATTGGTTTCGTCGCGCGTATAGGCGAAGCAGACGGTGAACGGGAATTTCGCCACGGTCTCGCCGAGCGCCTTGGTGTCCCAGAACGAGATCACCGGATTGGTGCGATAGACCAGCCAGACGTCAGGCGGATTGGCATGCGGCAGGTGTTCGAAATCCTCCCGCTGCATCATCCAGGCGAGATGGGTCGGCCCCAGCGCCTGGCTCCACGGCGAATTGGCGGAAAGCGGCACCAGGCTGCGATAGGCATTGCGCGTCGGCGGGCGCGAGACCCACTCCTCCTTGCTGGTCGGGTTCATCGGATAATGCATGAACCCGTCGAGGCCCGGCTTGACGCTGGCCCAGCGCGTATTGGCCGGACGGTTGAGCCGCACGGTGGTGCCGAGCGTGCCGCCCGGCACTTCGAGCGCGCCGACCAGGCAGGCGACCAGCGTGCGCGCCCAGCAGCATTCGTAGCCGCCCCAGCCGTTGTTCACGGTCTTGCCGAAGGCGACCGCGACCGGCCGATAAGGCAGCGTGACGCCTTCGATCTCGATGGTCTCGCCGACGCGGGCGTGCGCGAGATATTCGTTACTGATGCGTCGGATGGTGTCGGCCGGAACGTCGCAGATCGCCGAGGCCCATTCCGGCGAATAAGGCGCGACATGCGCGACCAGACGCGCAAAGGATGGACTGACGGACACCGCTTGGTGCGTGACGATTTCCCGGTCGGCGCCGAGTTCGATGCCGTCGGCGGTGAAGGTGCCGTCCAGCGCCGGGTCGATATCGGGCGTATCGTAGGGCACCGCGCGGCCGCTGGTTAGATCGATGACCAGCGGTTTCTGCGTTTGCGGATCGCGCAGGAAAAATCCGCCAGGGCCGACCAGATAAGGCGACGAGGTGCGCTGCTTCAAAAACGGAATGTCGAGCTTCTCGCGCGCATGCTCGTGCAGCAACACATGGATCATGGCGAACAGGAAGGCGGCGTCGGTCTTCGGCTTGATCGGAATCCATTCGGCCGAGCAGGCGCCGGTCACCGATAGATGCGGCTCGATCTGCACGCGCTTCATGCCGCGCTTGCGCGCATCGGCGTGACGCTTGACGCCGCACACGCCACCCGAGGCTTCGACATTGGCGCCAAAGGAAACGACATATTCGCACAGCGGCGTATCGGGGCAGACGGTGAAGGCGCGGTGCCAGAGTTCACCGTAGAGATGTTCCGAATGGGTGCACTTGACGCCCTGTCCGGAACCGAAACTGAGATCGACCGGCCCCCACGCGGCAAGAAACGCGGGCAGCGTGCCCATATAAGCGGTCGGCGTGCCGCCGCCACCGAAGCTCGCGGCCAATCGCGGATAACCACTTTCGTCGGTCAGGCCTTTGGCGCGTGCGGCGTTCATTTTTTCGGCGACGAGATCGAGCGCCTCCTCCCAGGAGATGCGCACGAATCCGGGATCCTCGGTGCGGCCCTTCTTCGGGTTGGTCCGCTTCATCGGATGGAGAACGCGGTTCGGATTATAGGCCTTCTGCACCAACCCAAAGGCTTTGACGCAGGCCTTGCCGCCGCCGGGATGAATCTCCGCAGCGGCAAAATTCGGATTGATCTCGGTGGCAACCCCGTCCTCGATACGGACCGTCAATAGGTCCGGACCAGCGACGCATTGATAGCAATAGGTCGAGACCGCGCATTCGCGGTCTGAGCGCTTCCCCGGCATCGCCTCACCTTCGCGCTGAACAAGCGGCACGCGTCGCGACAACGGGCGTCGCGCCGACGCGCCGCCGGTCATCGCAACTCATGCATGCCGCCTACTTCAGCCTTTCCCTCTGACAGGAAACTGGAGTTGTTTTGAAACTCATTTGTGCAAAGGCTAACGCCCCTTGCAGGCGAACGCAATCGCGCGTGGCACGACGATTGCAGTGCAGCAGAAAGATATTTCCAGCCGACTGAATGTTATGACGCTTCCGCCGCAACAGGCGCGGTCGTGATCGCACAACCCGCCGCCAGCGCGTCCATGTTGAGGTCAAGGAACCCGCGCGGCGTCTGCGCGCGCACGGCCTGCTCGACGCGTTTGCGGTCGCAAAGATCGCTGAGCGCCAGCAAAGCGCCGAGCGCGACAATGTTGGTGACCCGCTCGTTGCCGAGTTCCAAGGCGGTGCGGCTGAGCGGCAAATGATAGCGCCGGTAGTCTCCCACCGGAAGTTCCGGGCACTGCCGTGTATCGGCGATCACCAGCGCGCCCGGCTTGAGCAGATGCCACGACGGCTTGATCGCGAGCCGGTCGAGCAGCACCAATTGATCGAGCGCGGTGGCAATCGGGAAGTCGACCGCGCCTTCCGAAATCACCAAATCGGCATTGCAATAGCCGCCGCGCGAGGTCGGTTCATAAGTCTGCGACTGCGCGACGCGCTTGCCGCTCGCCGCCAGCGCATCGGCCAGCATCTTGGCGCTCAGGATCAGGCCCTGGCCGCCGGTGCCGCCGAGACGGAGTTCGATGCGTGCCTTGCTCATCGCGCAGCCCCCTTGCGCGCCGCCGCCGCGCGGCGATAGGCGGTGCCATATTCCGGCCGATCGTTACGCGCCAAGATTCCAGTGGGCATGCTGTTGGGACGGAACGGTGTATCGACCGTGTCGCGATAGGCGCTCGGCCGGATTTCGCTCTTCTGCCGCATGACCATCTCGGGCGACGAGCCGAGATCGTTCTTGCGCCCGAAAATCTCGGTGCAGTCGGACAGCACTTCGACAAAGGCAAAGCCCGGATGTTCGAGCCCGGCCTTGATCAGCTCCTTGAGCTTGGGC
>JAKAMD010000369.1 GCA_021823875.1 Pseudomonadota bacterium
CGTCTATTTTGAACGCATGGATAATTGCCAATACGCGTCAATTGAAATTTCGATCCACAAGGCCCGGGCTGCCGCGCGATACCGTCGGCCGACGCTGGTGTTCGAGCGGTTGCTCGCCAAGGGTAAATTCTTTGCCTACCTGCCGACGCTCGACGGCATGACCGGCTCGCGTGGCGGCAATCCGCTCTTGGTGGGGGGCAAGGTCATCGGCGCGGTCGGCGCCAGTGGCGGCACCGGCTCGCAGGACGATACGATCTCACAAGCGGGCGTCGCTGGCCTCAAGTAACGGTTATCAAGAAGGTCGAGACAGGATAACGGCGGGCCCCGACGATCCACGTCGGGGCCTTCCCTATTTGGCAAGACAACTGACCAGCCTGCCGCATCGATACGGGCGAAGGTGTTCTCGCCGGCAAAGGCAGCGCAGCGGTTATGGGAGCAGACAAATAAGAAGCGAATGATCGCGTCATTCTACGCGCAGGCGAAGCCATGTCTCTGGAATGAGCGACGTTAATTCCCCGGGTTTTCCAGTTCCAGCGCGCGCTGTTTGGTCATGCGGTACGTGCAGTCGGCCGCAAGGACGCGCGCGATGCTGCCCTCCCCGAGAAAGTAATAAGTGCAATTGGCGTCGCGGTATTTCACCCACAGGCGCTGCGCGATCCGCAATTGCTCGCGCTGTTTCGGCTCGGCATCCTTCAGCGCGGCCTGATAGGCAGCGTTAAGCCGCTTGTCCCATTGTGCCGCTTTCGTATTGAGACAATCGACCACCTCCGGCGTACTGACACCGCACTCCTTCTTTGGCTCGGCCGCCAAAGCAGAAGCGGCCGCCCCGACGAGGGCGGCCGCGATGACAAGTGCGCTGCGCGCAACCACGTCAGTTCTTGCTCTTGTCCACGAGCGCGCGCTCGCGGATCCACGGCATCATATCGCGCAGCTTCGCGCCGACCTGCTCGGCGGCATGCTCGGCGAGCTTGGCGCGCGTGGCCTTGAACGAGGTCTGGTTGACCTTGTTCTCCAGCATCCAGTCGCGGGTGAAGCGGCCGGAAGTGATGTCGCCCAGGATGCGCTTCATCTCGGCGCGCGTCTCCTGCGTGATCACGCGCGGGCCGGAGACGTATTCGCCGTATTCCGCGGTATTCGACACCGAATAGTTCATGTTGGCGATGCCGCCCTCGTAGATGAGGTCGACGATCAGCTTCATCTCGTGGATGCACTCGAAATAGGCCATCTCCGGCGCGTAACCGGCTTCGCACAGCGTGTCGAAGCCCGCCTTCATCAGCTCCACCACGCCGCCGCACAGCACGGCCTGCTCGCCGAACAGGTCGGTCTCGCATTCTTCCTTGAAGGTGGTCTCGATAATGCCGGCGCGGCCGCCGCCGATCGCCGAGGCGTAGGAGAGACCGAGGTCATGCGCATTGCCGGAGGCGTCCTTATGGATCGCGATCAGGCAGGGCACGCCGGCGCCGCGCTGGTACTCCGAGCGCACGGTGTGGCCGGGGCCCTTCGGCGCCACCATCAGCACGTCGAGGTCCGCGCGCGGCTCGATCAGGTTGAAATGCACGTTGAGGCCGTGCGCGAACATGATCGCGGCGCCCGCCTTCATGTTGGCGTGCAGGTGGTCGCGATAGATGTCGCCCTGCAGCTCGTCCGGCGTCAGCATCATGATGACGTCGGCCCACTTGGCGGCGTCCGCCACTTCCATCACCTTGAATTTCTCGCCCTCTGCCTTTTTCACGCCGGCGGAGGTCTTGCGCAGACCCACTGCGACCTCCTTGACGCCGGAATCCCGCAAGTTGAGCGCATGGGCATGGCCCTGGCTGCCATAACCGATAATGGCGACCTTCTTGCCCTTGATCAGGTTCAGGTCGGCGTCGCGATCGTAGTAGACACGCATGATGATCCTCTAAGACTAAGCCCCGGAAATGTCGGCCCTGCTTCTAGGACGCCCCGGGACCGCCGACAAGCCCGGAACGCCTTTCAATCGCCTCTCTAGACCACCATCGGCACGATGCTGGCGACCAAGAGCAGCGCCATCGCGAGATTGAACAGCCGGGCGTGGGCCGGATCGCGCAGGAAGCGGCGAAGTGCCACGCCGAATCCGGCCCAGGTCGCCACCGATCCGGCGGTCACCAGCCCGAAAACCACCAGCATCACCGGCAGATCCTGCTTCTCCTGCCCCGGCCGCACATAGAGCGCGAGCGCACTCAGCACGGCCACCACCGCCTTGGGATTGATCCATTGGAAGGCCGCCGCCTGCCAGAAGGTGAAAGGCCTCACCCGCCCGCCGTCGTCATCGCGCCCTTGATGGGCGGTCGCGACCCGGTAGGCGAGCCACAGCATATAGAGCGTGCCCGCGATCTTGAGCGCGAGTTGCAGCACGGGCACGGCGGCGAAGATGAGACCGAGACCCACCCCGCAGGAAAGCATCAGCACCACGAAACCGATCGTGACGCCCACCATGTGCGGGACGGTACGCGCGAAGCCAAAGTTGACGCCCGAAGCCGCCAGCATGATGTTGTTCGGTCCCGGCGTGAACGCCATGACGCAGGCGAACGTCACCAGAGCGAGAAAAACGTCGATCGGCATTCCGATGTGTCCGGCGCAGGCCGGCGCCCCTCACCCCTGGCCCGGTCCGCGCCTTATTGCCGCGATGCCGGTGCGCGCCACCTCGACCAGGCCGAGCGGCAGCATCAGCGCGATGAACTGCTCGATCTTGTCGGAGGCGCCGGTGATCTCGAACACAAAGCTCTCGACGGTGGCATCGATCACGCGCGCGCGGAAGGCGTCGGCCAGGCGCAGCGCCTCGACCCGGTGCTCGCCCTTGCCGCGCACCTTGACCATGGCGAGCTCGCGCTCGATCGAATTGCTAGCGAGCGTCATGTCGACCACGTGATGCACCGGCACCAGGCGGTCGAGCTGGTTCTTGATCTGCTCGATCACCATCGGCGTGCCGGTGGTGACGATGGTAATAAGTGACAGGTGTTGCTGGTGTTCGGTCTCCGACACCGTGAGCGACTCGATGTTGTAGCCGCGCCCGGAGAACAGGCCGATGACGCGCGCCAGCACGCCCGGCTCGTTGTCGACCAGCACCGACAGCGTGTGGGTCTCGATTTTCTGCGCGGCCGGCGCCGCCGGATAATGGGACGTCGAAGGAGCGTTCATCACACCAACACCTTGCCTTCTTCGGTGATCGCCTCTTCGATGTCCTCGGCGGCGCCACCCAACAGCATTTCGTTATGCGCGCGTCCCGACGGGATCATCGGGAAGCAGTTCTCGGCCGGATCGACCACGCAGTCGAACAGCACCGGCTTGTCGACAGTGATCATCTCCTTGATGGCGTCATCGAGATCAGCCGGCTTCTGGCAGCGGATGCCGAACGCGTGCATGGCTTCCGCCAACTTGACGAAATCCGGCAGCGCCTCCGAATAGCTCTCCGAATAGCGCCCGCCATGCAGCAGCTCCTGCCACTGGCGCACCATGCCCATGTACTGGTTGTTCAGGATGAAGATCTTGACCGGCAGCCGGTACTGCACCGCGGTCGAGAGTTCCTGCATGGTCATCTGCACCGAGGCCTCGCCGGCGATGTCGATGACGAGCGATTTCGGATGCGCCAATTGCACGCCGACCGACGCCGGCAGCCCATAGCCCATGGTGCCGAGCCCGCCTGAGGTCATCCAGCGGTTGGGCTCATTGAAGGCGTAGAACTGCGCCGCCCACATCTGGTGCTGGCCGACCTCGGTGGTGATGTAGACGTCCTTGTCCTTGGTCAGCTCGTACAGCCGCTGGATGGCGTATTGCGGCTTGATCA
>JAKAMD010000370.1 GCA_021823875.1 Pseudomonadota bacterium
AGCCCGGCGCCCGTCATCGCTGGGCTATGCCAGCCATACGGTCAAGCACATTACGGGTGATTTTCGCGGTTGCCGTTTCAAGCGGATTGCCGGTTGCCAGGCAGCGCTCCAGCCCGCAGGCCCAATCGGTGGTGGCGGCATTGAACACGGTGCCGCCGCCAGCAGGCCTGAACTCGCCCATCGCCGCATTGCCCGGCGCGCCCCAGTCGGGCAACTCTGCGGTGGCGAGAATCAGATAGTTTTCCGGCGTGCCGTCGCTGCCGGTGGGCACGGGCCGGCCGTCGACCCCGGTCGCGTAGTCGACGCTATTGGTCTCGTAGGCCAGCAGGACTTCGTCGCTGGCATTGCCGAAGCCGTCGCCGTTGCCGAGGCCGGTTCCCGCAAAAGCCCAATGCTCCGGCCGGTGTACGACGAAGCGACCGATGGTGCCGGGGCCTTTCCACGCGCCCTTGGCGAAACCCGCACCAAAGGACAGGTTTTCGGCATAACCGACATCGCGCCACGTCACGGTTTTCCGCGCGAGTTCAGTGACAGGATCTTTCTCGGCATTCTTGTAGCAGACCTGCAGGCGGCCGCGCTCCCCCTCCATCCGGATTTGCCAGAAGCAAGTGTTGCCGCTGAAGATCGCCGCATTCCCGCCCGCCGCCAGGAAGGCATCGAAATGCGTGCGCATCGGCCACGACCAGTATTCGTCATGTCCGATAGAGATGAATAGCTTGTAGTGCCCGAGCAACGCGTCGCCGCCATGAAGATCGTTACTGGTGATGTAATCGGCCTGGTAGCCGGCAAGATCGAGCCACAGCACGAATGCCTTCACCCGCAGGCTCCACTCGTCGGCAAAGCCGTAGCCGCGCGGCCAGCGCGCATCCTTCTGCTGCGGCCGGTCGAATGATACCGCAGGCGCCGGCGCAGGCGTGGAATTGTAGCCATAGAGGCTTGCCCCGCCCCAATTGTTGTAGGCGTTGATAGTGGTGGTGGGGATCTGCACCACAATGGGCGTGTCGGTACCTCGGCGCGCACTGCGCACGACGAAAAAGATGTCCTCGCAGTCGTCGCCCTCGCGGCCGGCGCGCAGGGCATAGATGCCCGAAACCCAATCGCGGCCGATCTCGAGCGTGTAAACAGTTTTCCAGCCACAGCCTTCCCAGCTTCGCGCGGGAATGGCCTGCGCGGGAATATCCGCCGTATCGCAAATAACCTCCGCTGGCCGGGGCCCGTGACGCAGGATGCGGAGCGGAACCCGTGGGAGATTCTCACCGCTCAGGTTCGACAGGCAGAAGCGGATGCGACCGCCCTGCGCTACCGACTGCCCATCGGCGTAGCCACGGATTTTCGCGCTGGGCTCAGCTTCCGAAGGAGACATGATAGCGCTCCGACAACTGCTCGTGCCCGGCTGCAAAAATGCTAAGCGCATAGGCCGCCCGGCGGCGTACCTTGGCTTCCCATTGTGGCGTCGCATGTAGCGGGCGCGGCGCGGCCAACATCGCGGCGATGAAGGCCGCCTCTTCGAGATCGAGGGTATCGGCGTTCTTGCCGAACACCTTGCGCGCGGCGGCATTGGCGCCGATCAGCCCGGAGCCGAAAAAGGCGCAAGCGAGATAGGAGCGGAGGATGACACGCTTGCTGCAATGGAACTGCAACGCCACAGCCAGCACGGCCTCATAGAGCTTGCGCCCGATCGTGTGTTGGCGGAAGCCGGTGGCAGTGCGCACGAACTGCATGTCGATGGTGCTGGCGCCGCCGTGCTTGCGGAAAGTTAGGGCGCGGTTCACCTCGCGCAGGACCGACAGCGGATCGACGCCGAGGTGATGGAAGAATCGGCGATCCTCCAGAACGATGGTCATGAGTTCCAGTGCGTTCAATTGCGCATCACTGTCGCCTCGCGCATCCTCAAATGAACGGATCCTGGTCAGATCGTTTCGGATTTTCTCGGGCCAGCGGCCAAGATAGAACAGGTTCTTGTGCTCCATATTGGGCAGACTCGATGAATATCTGTACGAGGCCGTTATGGCGTCGGCGGAATGCTGATGACGAACAAAAGCCGAACGTGTGGCACCAATTCTGGTGCGAATCTATCTGCGGTCAAATGGCCCGACAAGGCGGCAAGCCTAACAACGTGCGTTAGGTCCCGTGGCGAATGGCATCGGCATTGCGCCGCGCCCGCGTGCCAACCTGGCGGTAATAAAGTGAATCGACGATCTCCGCTTCGGCGCTCTGCCAGTCTTCGCGGTTAACAGCGGCAAGGAGTCGCGAAAACTTGGCAAGCCCCCCGACGCCGAGGTTGAAGGCCATGTCGACTAGGGCCTTGCGGCGCGCCGGAGCCAATGCGGACCAGCCCGGAACCAGCGCCGCTACGCCGGCCATCGCTTTTTCCAAATCCAGCGCGAGAAGCGCTCCGACCTGCTCATCGCTCAGCGCCAGCCTGCCCAGGCGAACCGCATCACAATCCAGACCGAGGGCACGGAGCTTCGTGGGTGCGTCGTCGCGCAGCAGATTGAAGCCGACCCCCACGGTGGGGATGCCCAGCGAATCCGAATAGGCCCTTTGGTGCCAACCCTCGTTGGCTATGATATATTCCTCAATTGCAGCGATTTCTTCTGGGCTCATTTCCGCCAGCCGGCCCGCTCCGGCGAAACCCTTTAACCGATTTTCTTCCCACCAATTGCGATGGCGACAATCTTCATCAGTCATTCAAGCCGGAACGATGCGCTGGCGTCAATGCTGGCGGGCTGGCTGGCGCAGAACGGTTTCGACGACCTATTCATCGATCACGACAATATCCGCAGCGGCGACAAGTGGACCGAAGCGTTGCGCCGCGCCAAGAACGCCTGCCGCGTGGTGCTTTGCCTGATCACACCGGAGTGGCTCCAGTCCGACGAGTGCTACGGCGAGTTCATGGCCGCCTGGTATGCCGGCCGGCGCATGGTGCCGTTGCTGGCGCTGGGCGATGTCGATCTGGACGAAAAGCAGAAGAAACGCCTCAGCCGCATCCTGCTCGAGGATCAGGGAACCGATCTCGCGGCAGCGGGTGCGCCGGCGACCCTCGACCTGGACGCCCACACCGAAGTAGCCGAACCGCTGAAGGCCGGCCTGCGCGCGGCCGGTGCGCTGGCACGGGTGGGGCTCGATCCTTTCGCCTTCGAAGTCGATCGCGAGGCGCAGCCCGAACCGTTTCCTGGCCTGGAAAGTTTCGGCGACAGCGACGCCGATGCCGCGGTCTTCTTCGGCCGCAGCCCGGAGATTGCCCGCTCGCTGGAGGACCTGCGCGAAATCCGCGCCACGGGCGATCGCCGCGCCTATGTCATCCTGGGCGCCAGCGGTTCGGGCAAATCCTCGCTGATGAAGGCGGGCGTGCTGCCGCGCCTGCGCCGCGAGCATGGCTGGTTCGTGCTGCGCGTGTTCCGGCCGGGCGCCGATCCGCTGTTCAACCTGGCCGAGGCCATCGCGCGGACGGGCGCAGGCCTGCACATGACGCTGGCACCCGGCTCGACCCGCGACGAACTGATGGCGGCCTGGCGCGAGAAGGCCGATCTGCGCGCCAAGCTCGCCGCCGCCATCGCGCCGCTGAAGACCGCCGCGAACCGCGAGCGCGCCACGGTGCTCATCGCTCTGGACCAGAGCGAGGAACTGATCACTGCCAAAGGCGACAGCGCCGATGCGCTCTGCGCCTATCTGCGCGCGGCGATGGGCGAGGTGGGCGACGGCGAGGCTTCCCCCTTCGCGCTGGTGCTCACCATCCGCTCGGACAGCTTTCGTGAATTCGAGACACTGAGAAGCCTCGAAGGCCTGGAAACGCGCGTA
>JAKAMD010000371.1 GCA_021823875.1 Pseudomonadota bacterium
GACTGCCCATGACCTTCGATCCGCCCTTTCTGCTCGCCATCGACCAGGGCACGACCTCCACTCGCGCCATTCTTTTCGATGCCGCAGCGCGGCCGGTGGCGACGCACGCCGTCGAACTCCATCAGATTTATCCGGCGAATGGCTGGGTGGAGCATGACGCGGAAGAAATCTGGCAGGCGACGCTGACCTGCTGCCGCGCAGCGTTGAAAGGTGTGGCGGCTACGGACGTCGCCGGCATCGGCATCACCAATCAGCGCGAAACTACGGTGCTGTGGGAGCGCGCCGGCGCCCGGCCGCTGCATAACGCCATCGTCTGGCAGGACCGGCGCACGGCCGAACGCTGCCGCGCGCTCAAGGCGGCGGGCCACGAGACGGACGTCTCCGCGCGCACGGGTCTGCTCATCGATCCCTACTTCTCAGCCACCAAGGCCGAATGGTTGCTCGACCATCTTCCTGGGGCCCGTGCGCGGGCCGAGAAGGGCGAGTTGGCGCTCGGCACCATCGACACCTGGCTGATCTACCGGCTCACCGGCGGAAAGGTTCATGCCACCGACGTCAGCAACGCCTCGCGGACCCTGCTGCTCGATCTGACGACGCTCGGGTGGTGCGACGATCTGCTCAAGCTGTTCAACGTGCCGCGGGCGCTGCTGCCGGAGGTGCGCGATAGCGCCGGCGATTTCGGAGCGACGGAGCCGGAACTGTTCGGCGCGGCTATTCCAATATTGGGCGTGGCTGGCGACCAGCAGGCCGCGATGGTGGGGCAGGCCTGTTTTGCGCCCGGCGACGTGAAGTCGACCTATGGCACGGGCTGTTTCGCGCTGGTCAACACCGGAACAACGGTGCCGGTTTCCAAAAATCGCCTGGTTGCCACCGCGGCCTATCGCGCCAAGGGCCGGACCGCCTATGCGATCGAAGGCAGTATCTTTATCGCCGGCGCGGTCGTGCAATGGCTGCGCGACGCGCTGGGCGTGATCCGCGACGCCGCGGAAATCGAGGCCTTGGCGCGCACCGCGAAAGCGGCCGACGGTCTCTATTTTGTCCCGGCTTTCACCGGTCTCGGCGCGCCCTGGTGGGACCCGGAGGCGCGCGGCGCCATCCTGGGCCTGACCCGCGATGCCGGCGTGGCGGAGGTCGCGCGTGCGGCCCTCGACGCCGTTTGCTACCAGACCCGCGATCTGCTGGAGGCCATGGGCCGCGACATGGCGGCGGCCGGTCTCGGGGCCCCTGGGGCGATCAAAGTTGACGGTGGCATGGTGCGCAACGACTGGTTTTGTCAGCGCCTCGCCGATCTGACCGGTCTGCCTGTGGAGCGGCCCGTGGTGACCGAAACCACCGCGTTGGGAGCCGCCTATCTGGCTGGTCTGGCCGCCGGCGTATTCCGCGATTTCGGCGATATTGCGCGGGTCTGGGCGCTCGATCGCCGCTTCGAGCCGAAGCTCGCCGCCCCAACCCGCGATGCACTTTATGACGGCTGGGGACGAGCCGTGGCGCGGGTGCGCAGCTCCCGCTGACGGGGGTTGCCAAGCCGCGCCTGGCCGTTAGCATCGTCCTGAACGGCAAACAGCGAATGCGATGGCACCCATGAAATTTGGCATTGGACAATCGGTTCCGCGGACCGAGGATATCCGTCTCGTCACTGGCCATGGCCAATATACCGACGATCTTCATTTCGACCGCGAACTGCACGCCGCCTTTGTGCGCAGCCCTCACGCCCATGCCAGAATCAAGGCGATCGACGTTTCGGCCGCAGCCGCCGCGCCGGGCGTGGTGGCGGTCCTGACCCATGCCGATGTCGAAGCCTTCGGCGCCGGGCCCATGCCCTGCCTGGCACCGGTGAAGAGCCGCGACGGTTCGCCGACGAAGTTGTCGCCCAAGCCGCTGCTGGCAAAGGACAAGGTGACCTTTGCGGGCGAGGCCGTGGCCATGGTGGTGGCTGAGACCTACGCCCAGGCCAAGGATGCTGCCGAGTTGGCGGAGGCCGATTACGAAATCCTCGACGCCTGCGGTACGCTGGAAGCGGCACCCAACGGTCCGCAGATCTGGGAGAGTGCGCCGGACAATCTCGCTTTCGACTGGGCGCATGGCGACGAGGCCGGAGTTGCGGCCGCCTTTGCCGGGGCTGCGCATAAGGCCAGCGTCACCGTGGTTCAGAACCGCGTCGTGCCTACCACGATGGAAACCCGCAACGCCGTCGGCCTCTACGACATGCAGGCGGATCGCTTCACGCTTTATTCTGCGAGTCAGGGCGCGGGCGGATTGCGCGACCGTATCGCCGGCATTCTCAAGATCGCACAAGAAAAGCTGCACTTGATCACGCGCGATGTGGGTGGCGGCTTTGGCATGAAGGCTTTTGCCTATCCCGAGCAGCCGCTGGTATTGATTGCGGCCAGGAAGACCGGCCGTCCCGTGCGCTGGTCGTCCGAGCGGGTGGAAGGCTTTCTGTCGGACGGGCACGGCCGCGACACCATCACACGGGCCGATCTGGCGCTGGATGCGGAGGGGCGCATTCTCGCGCTGCGCATCGACGGCAGCGCCAATATGGGCGGGTATCTCTCGCAATTCGCGCCCTTCGTGCCGACATTAGCTGGCGGTCGCATCTTCGGCGGTCTTTACAAGATTCCGGCCGTGTTCGCGAACATCAAGGGCTATTACACCAACACCGCGCCGGTGGACGCCTATCGGGGCGCCGGCCGCCCCGAAGCATCGTATCTGATGGAGCGGCTGATGGACGAAGCCGCGCGCGTCTCGGGTATCGACCGGGTCGAACTGCGTCGGCGCAATCTGCCCAGACCCTCGGAGCTGCCTTACAAGAATTGGTACGGCCAGTCCTTCGACTCCGGCAATTTCCCGCACATGCTGGAGGAAGGGTTGAAGAAGGCCGATGTGGCCGGCTTCGCCGCGCGGCGCAGGGAAAGCGAGGCGCGCGGGCGTAAGCGCGGGTTGGGCATCGCCTACTACGTCGAGATCACCGCGGCGGTGGGCAGCGAGCCGGCGCGCGTCGTATTCACGGACAATGGCGGCGTGGAACTCTACGTCGGCACCCAGTCGAACGGGCAGGGGCACGAAACCGCCTTCGCCCAGGTGGTGGCCGAGCGCCTCGGCGTGCCGTTCGAATCCATCACGGTGAAGCAGGGCGACACCGAATGGGTGAACGGTGGCGGCACTGGCGGCTCCCGCTCGCTCAACATGTCGGGCGCGGCCTTGCAGGTGACCTCAGACGAGGTGATCCGCAAGGGCAAGATCGCCGCCGGGCAGGTGATGCAGGCCGGTGGTAATGAAGTTGGCTTCGATATCGCCGATGGCATCGGCCAATTTCGCGTCTCTGGCAGCGATCGCAGCATGACGGTCACGGAGTTGGCCGTCGCCTTGAAGCGCGAGAAGCTGCCCGGCTTCGAGAATGGGCTGGACAGCGACGGCGTTTTCAACGGCGAGGCTTCAACCTTTCCCAACGGCTGCCATATCTGCGAAGTGGAGGTCGATCCCGAGACCGGCGTGGTCGAGGTCGTGTTGTATTCGGTGCTCGACGATTTCGGCCGGGTCATCAATCCGCTGCTGGTCAAGGGTCAGGTCCATGGCGGCATCGTGCAGGGGCTCGGCCAGGCGCTGCTGGAGCATTGCGTCTACGATGCCGAATCCGGCCAGCTTATGACCGCCAGTTTCACCGATTACGCCATGCCGCGCGCCGCCGACGTGCCGGACATCCGCTTCGCTTACGAGGAGCATCTCTGCAAGACCAATCCGATGGGCGCCAAGGGGTGCGGCGAGGCCGGGACGGTAGGCGCCATGCCCGCGGTG
>JAKAMD010000372.1 GCA_021823875.1 Pseudomonadota bacterium
GCTCTCGTACACCTGGCCCTGGTTGGCGGCGCCGTCACCGAAATAGGTCAAGCTGACATTGTCGTTGCCACGGTAGCGATTGGCGAAGGCAAGCCCGGTGCCGAGCGGTACCTGGGCGCCTACGATGCCATGGCCGCCGTAGAAACCCTCCTCCACGCTGAACATATGCATGGAGCCGCCCTTGCCCTTGGAATAGCCGTGGGCGCGGCCGGTCAGTTCCGCCATCACGCCCTTGGGATCCATGCCGCAAGCGAGCATATGGCCGTGGTCGCGGTAGCCGGTGATCACTTGGTCACCGTGCTTGAGCGCCATCTGCATGCCGGTGACGACCGCTTCCTGCCCGATATAGAGGTGGCAGAAACCGCCGATGAGCCCCATGCCGTACATCTGGCCCGCCTTCTCCTCGAAGCGGCGGATGATCAGCATGGTCCGGTAGGCGGCCAGCTCCTGATCCTTGCTGAAATCGGCGACCGGCTTGTCCTGAAGGGCGCTCCGGCTGTCGTTGGCGCTCGGTTCTTGGGTGGCGACCGCCATGGGAACTCCTGGCTTACGGTAGGATTTGCGGCGCGGAGGCTGCCGCCTCCCAATAGCTCAATTCGCGAAAGCGCGAAAGCACGGGGCCTCTGGTTGCGCTCAACGCAACATTCGGCAAAGAATTGATGGCGCTCGGGGAATAGTCCGCAGGACAGAATGCCCTGCCCCGAAATGAAATTGCTATTCCTGTGGGTGCAACAGCAGCGTCATATCGCGAGGATCGGCGAGACCAAGCAGCGCGCGGGCACGTTCGTCCAGCATATCGGGGTCAATCTCGTCGGCGCGCAGAAGCGCCACCCGCCGCGACCACATGGCGTGCTGGGCCTTGAGCTCGGTCAATTCCGTCTGCATGCGCGCCAGCGTCTGGTCGAGGTCCTTCTGCGCGCGCAGACCATGCGCGCCGGTGAAGGCGTTGACCGCGAAATAGCCAATATAGAGCGCGCCGAAGAGATAAAGACCGAGCGCGGTCAGGATGGCGCGGCGTCGACGATGGATGACCATGACGGCCAAGATGCCGCAGGGCCGTTAAGGCGGTTTTAATGACGGCGCCTAGGTGCGCTGCCTGATCTCATTGAGCAGGAAATTGCCCAGCCGTTTGCCCCGATTGCGCAGCACCCGGAGCAGGCCCTGGTCGACGAAATAGGTCAGCAGGATCGAATCGCGCGTCTTCACCCGGTTGTGCACCGGGTCGGCCGAGTGCCACGAGTCGTCGCCGACCGGGAAGGCATAGCCGGTGTTGGGCGCAAACCGCATCTGGGTGTGTTTCGGCTTCGAGCCGTCGGGCAGGACGTCGTGGAAGATGGTGCCGATGTCGGTATTGGCATCGTCGGCCGGCAGGTAAAGCTGCACGGTGATGCCCTTCCAAGCCGTGTCGGTGTGCGGCGGGATCAGGTAGCCGGGAATGTCGCGGGTGAGAATCGGGATCGGATACATGCCGACCTTGGCATAGCCCTCCCCGAAGCGCTTCTTCAGGCCGGGCGCCAGCCGCCGCATGAAGGCTTGCCGCACCTTGTCGGAGCAGAGCGCGCGGCCGACCACATCCCACAGCGCCTTCTTCTCCGGCGGCAGGTTGCGGATGTATTCGGGGAACAGGTCGATCTTGACGCGGGTGTGCGTACCGTCCTCGAGATCGAGGCCCTTGCTGCGGCCATGCATCGGCCGGTAGTCGGCGGTGACCGGCATCAGGCGCAGAATCTGCGCATAGACGTCGTCCGGAAACACCTTGTCGAACTCGAGATGGTAGAAAGGCTTCTCGACCGCCCGCGCCGCCTCGATCGATTGCGCGATGAAATCACTCAGTTGTCTGACAGCCTGCTCGCGCTCCGACGAACGCATCGTCACTGTCTGGTCCATGCCGCGCCGCTGCTCCCTGCAAGTTTTTTTCAAGAATAGCACATTGTCCATGCCCGAAATCCAAACCGGTACCAGCGGCCATCACGCCTAGCTGCGCTCGGCTTCCCGTCGAAGGCGGAACGTGAACTTGAATATGATACCGAATACTACTTTAGGTAGCATTATTTGCAAGGCCACTCGTTTTAGTTGTGTTTTGGGTATCATGCCATTACCCTGGGTTGTCGTACCCCCAACAACCTCAGGGAGAGTGAAATGGCACTTCAGATGCATGAAATGGACATTCTGCCCCATCTCGGCGGGGAGAATACCCTCGAAGCCCAAGCCGTCATTTCCCAGGCCTGTCTGACGGTCTTCAACAAGTTCGGGATCAAACTGGTCTTGTGCTATGAAATAAATGGGTTGGAGATCTGTGTTGATGCAAAACTTGAAGCCCTTGGCCAGTCGATCAGCCTGGGCAAGGCCTGTCTCCGCGCTGGCCAATCAACGACGTTGAGCGGCAAAATCGACGATATCGCCAAGGCGGAAATCACGATTTCTGTCAGCCTCAACCCGCTGGAACTCTGCTTCGACGCCAAGGCCTGCATCAACGTTCCCTTCGTCGGCTGGAAATGCGCCTCGACCGGCAAGCATTGCCTGCGCATTTGACAATCCAAGCACAGGCGCCAGCCAAGCGCTCGGTTGCCGCTCTTAGATGAAGGGACCTTCGACGCGGCGAGGCCTTCGCACGCAAGAAGCGGCGCTTGCCGAGATGACCTCTCGGCAGGCGCCGCCTGTGGCACATGGTATCGACGTATGCCGATCGTGGCTTAATCAGCGCGATTTCAACGCCGCCTTGCCGGCATATTTCGCCTGCTCGCCCAGCTCTTCCTCGATGCGCAGGAGCTGGTTGTACTTGGCGATGCGGTCGGAGCGGGCCAGCGAGCCGGTCTTGATCTGCCCGCAATTGGTGGCGACCGCGAGATCGGCGATGGTGGAATCCTCGGTCTCGCCCGAACGGTGCGACATCACTGCGGTGTAGCCGGCTTTGTGCGCCATCTCGACGGCGGCCAGCGTTTCGGTCAGCGTGCCGATCTGGTTGACCTTGATCAGGATCGAATTGGCGACGCCCTTCTCGATGCCCTGGGCGAGCCGCGTCACATTGGTGACGAACAGATCGTCGCCGACCAGCTGACATTTCGAACCGATCAGATCGGTGACGGCCTTCCAGCCCTCCCAGTCGTCCTCCGCCATGCCGTCCTCGATCGAGACGATCGGATAGGCTTTGACCAGGCTTGCCAGATATTCGGCCTGCTGCTTGGGCGAACGAGTTTTGCCTTCGCCAGTGTAGACATAGGCGCCGTCCTTGAAGAATTCGGTCGACGCCGGATCGAGCGCGATGAAGACGTCAGAGCCCGGCGAGTAACCGGCCTTCTCGATCGCCTTGACCACGTAATCGAGCGCGGCCTCCGCCGACGGCAGATTGGGCGCGAAGCCGCCCTCGTCGCCGACATTGGTGTTCAGGCCTGCCGCCTTGAGCTGGCCCTTCAAGGCCTGGAAAATCTCCGAGCCCGCGCGCAGCGCCTCGGCAAAATTCGGCAGGCCGGCCGGCATGATCATAAATTCCTGGAAGTCGATCGGATTGTCGGCGTGCACGCCGCCATTGATGATGTTCATCATCGGCGTCGGCAATTGCCGCGCCGCCGTGCCGCCCACGTAGCGGTAGAGCGGCAGACCGCACGAATTGGCGGCTGCCTTGGCGGCCGCCAGCGAGACGCCGAGGATGGCATTGGCGCCGAGCCGGCCCTTATTGGGTGTGCCGTCGAGCGCGATCAGGGTCTCGTCGATAGTGGTCTGCGCCTCGGCGTCCATGCCGCCGAGGGCATCGAAGATCTCGCCATTGACGGCATCGACCGCCTTGCGGAAGAT
>JAKAMD010000025.1 GCA_021823875.1 Pseudomonadota bacterium
GGAGTCACCGGCAATATCGAGAACCTCGGGCTGGAGAAGCTCGGCGTGAAGACCGAGCGCGGCTGCATCGTCATCGACGGTTTCTGCAAGACCAACGTGCCCGGCATCTATGCCATCGGCGATGTCGCTGGCCCGCCGATGCTCGCGCATAAAGCCGAACACGAGGGCGTGGTCTGCATCGAAGCCATCAAGGGCCTGCATCCGCATCCGATGAACAAGCAGATGATCCCCGGCTGCACCTATTGCACGCCGCAAATCGCTTCGGTCGGCCTCACCGAACAGGCCTGCAAGGACAAGAAGCTCGATATCCGCGTCGGCCGCTTCCCCTTCGTCGGCAACGGCAAGGCGATTGCGCTCGGCGAGGATCAGGGCCTGGTCAAGGTCATCTTCGACAAGAAGACCGGACAATTGCTCGGCGCGCACATGGTCGGCGCCGAAGTGACGGAATTGATCCAAGGCTATGTGGTGGCGATGAACCTGGAGACCACCGAGGAAGAATTGATGCACACCATCTTCCCGCATCCGACGCTGTCGGAGATGATGAAGGAAGCGGTGCTCGATGCTTATGGGCGTGTATTGAACATGTAAGCGCCGGCGCAAGGCGCGAGGTAACGGGAGAGATCGCGATGGCCAAGTACAACGATATTCTCGGCACCGTCGGCCGCACGCCGGTGGTCAAGATCAACAAGCTGGCGCCGGCCGGCATCAATCTTTACGTCAAGATCGAGGCATTCAATCCGCTCGGTTCGGTCAAGGATCGTCTGGCGCTCGGCGTCATCGAGGCGGCGGAACAGACCGGCGAATTGAAGAAAGGCCAGACGGTTATCGAAGCGACCTCCGGCAATACCGGTATCGGCCTCGCCATGGTCTGTGCCGCCAAGGGCTATCCGCTGGTCGTCACTATGGCCGAGAGCTTCTCGGTCGAACGGCGCAAGCTGATGCGCTTCCTCGGCGCCAAGGTGATCCTGACGCCGGCTTCCGAGCGCGCCTTCGGCATGGTCAACAAGGCGCAGGAACTCGCCAAGACGCACGGCTGGTTCTTGACCCGCCAGTTCGAGAACGAGGCCAACCCGGCGATGCATTCGCGCACCACGGCGCGCGAGATCGTCGACGACTTCAAGGGCGAGAAGCTCGACTACTGGGTCACCGGCTTCGGCACCGGCGGCACGCTCACCGGCGTCTCGCGGGTGCTACGCAAGGAGCGGCCGGATACCAAGATCGTGGTGTGCGAACCGACCGACGCGCCCATGCTCTCGAGTGGTATCGGCCAGGAGCGCAACCCGGACGGCACGCCGGCGAAACCGCATCCTTCGTTCAAGCCGCATCCGATGCAGGGCTGGAGCCCCGACTTCATCCCGCTGATCACCGCCGAGGCGGTCGAGCACAAGACATTCGACCGCATCGTCACCGTGCCGGGGGCAGACGCGCTCAAATACAGCCAGTTGCTGGCGCAGAAGGAAGGCATCTTCGTCGGCATCACCGCCGGCGCCACCTTCGCCGGCGCGCTGGAAGTGTGCAAATCGGCGGCACCGGGTTCGACCGTGCTCGCCATGCTGCCCGATACCGGCGAGCGTTATCTGTCGACGCCGCTGTTCGCCGACATTCCGGCCGACATGACGGAAGAGGAACAGAAGATTTCCAATTCGACGCCGAGCAACCGGCTGCCGCCCAAGGCGGCGTAACGCGAGAAGAGGGGGCGGAGCATGGGCATCATCGCCTGGATCATCATCGGCCTCGTGGCCGGCTGGCTGGCGAATGTCGTCTTGGGCGGCCGCGGCGGTGGCCTGCTGCATAATCTGGCGGTGGGCCTGGTCGGCGCCATCGTCGGCGGCTTCCTGTTCGCCAAGCTCAATCTGCACGTCATCCCCGATTTCTGGGGCAATCTGATCACCGCGACCATCGGCGCGGTGATCTTTCTGGTGATCTGGCGGGCGATCAGACGGGCGTAGGCCGCCTTGCGGCGGCCGGACCGCAGCCGTAAGTAAGGAACATGACTGTCGTTCTCGACCTGACCAATCCGCGACCGCGCCATCCGGAAAAGGCGCATCGGCCGGATACGGAACAGCCGCCGAAGCCCGCCTGGATCCGCGTCAAGGCGCCGGTCTCACCCGGGTATGCCGACACCCATGCGCTCATGCGCGCCAATGGTTTGCACACCGTATGCGAGGAGGCGGGCTGCCCCAATATCGGCGAGTGCTGGGAGAAGAAGCACGCGACCTTCATGATCATGGGCGACACCTGCACGCGCGCCTGTGCCTTCTGCAACGTCAAGACCGGTTTGCCGGCCGCGCTGGACCCGGCCGAACCGCAACGTGTCGGCGAAGCGACCGCCAAGCTGGGGCTCGCCCATATCGTCGTCACCTCGGTCGACCGCGACGATCTCGCCGACGGCGGTGCGCGGCATATTGCCGATACCATCCGCGCTATCCGCGCCGCGTGCCCCTCGACCACCATCGAAGTGCTGACGCCCGATTTCCTGCGCAAGGACGGCGCGCTCGAAATCGTGGTCGAAGCCAAGCCCGACGTGTTCAACCATAATCTCGAGACGGTGCCGTCGCGCTATCTCACCGTGCGGCCGGGGGCGCGCTATTTCCATTCGCTGCGCCTGTTGCAGCGGGTGAAGGAGCTCGACCCGACGATGTTCACCAAATCGGGCATCATGCTTGGGCTCGGCGAAGAGCGGAACGAGGTGCTGCAGGTGATGGACGACCTGCGCTCGGCCGATGTCGATTTCCTCACCGTCGGGCAGTATCTGCAGCCGACGCGCAAGCACACGCAAGTGGTGCGCTTCGCGCCGCCGGAGGAATTCGAGGCGCTCAAGACCGTCGCCTATGCCAAGGGCTTCCTGATGGTCGCGGCATCGCCGCTCACGCGCTCCTCGCATCATGCCGGCGAGGATTTCGCACGGCTCAAGGCGGCGCGCGAAAATGCTGCTGTCAATGCGGGACGTGACCGCTAAGCTGCGATATCGGATTCCCTAAATCCGCACGAATGGGGTCCGGGGTCGCGCGAAGCCGCGTTCCGCTTTGACGACGAACTGGGGCGATACGATCGATGCCGCAATACTCCAACCGGCGCCGCGTCCAACACACCGCCGGCGACATGTTCGACCTCGTTGCCGACATCGGGAAGTATCCCGAATTCGTGCCGATGTGCAGCGAGATGCATCTGCGCAACCGCAAGGACAATGCGGACGGCAGCTTCGAAGTGGTCGCCACCATGACGGTGGCCTACAAGATGATCCGCCAGAGTTTCACCAGCCGCGCCCGTTGCGACAAGGCGAAGCTGAAGGTTCTGGTCGAATATCTCGACGGCCCGTTCCGCCATCTGCACAACCGCTGGGTCTTCCATCCGACCGGCGAGCATTCCTGCGACGTCGAGTTCTATATCGACTATGAGTTCCGCAGCCGCGCGCTGGCGCTGCTGATGGGGGCGATGTTCGATGCCGCCTTCCGCCGTTTCGCTGTCGCCTTCGAGGAGCGCGCCGACAAGATTTACGGCCGCCGCCACCGCGCGTAACGACAGGGCGGCAGGGTGCCGCGCATTCAGGGCGCCGCGTGTTGTGTCAATGCCCCGGAGGTGTTGGCGTCGCCGGCGTTGGCTTGGGTTCGGCAACGGTATCGAATTTGTCGGCATCGATCTTCAAGGTGCCGATCATGGTCGGCATCGCCACCCGGATCGGCGCCATCAGGGCGGTGCCCGCGATAGGCGCCAACCAGAGCTCCATATCACGGCGGCCGGCGACGTATTTGACCAGCAGACTGTCCGGCCGATAGCCGGCAATCGGTTGCAAGATCATGCCGCACACCAGCACTGGTCCGGCGTAGCTCTTGTCGAGCTCGATCTTGTCGACGCGGACATAGGACAGCACCAGGTTATAGCGCCGTCGCCCGTCGAAGATCGCCAGAATGTGGTTGCAGTTGCCGGGTGAAAAGAAACTTTCGCCCGGCTCCGCGGTGATCAGCACGGCGCTGAGTGGATCGGCAACGCCGCGCCGGTCGGCGTCCGTCACGGGCAACCGGTCCGGGGTCGGCTTGAGCGGCGGCGTGGCGACGACCTGCGCGATGCCATCGGCAAAGGTGATTTGCAGATTGGTATCGCCGTCCTCGTCGACGATCCGGGAGTGAAATTCCCCCGGCTGCAGGCGCCAGTTCTCGACCCGGCCGGTGGTGCCAACCGAGCCTTCGCCATTGACCAGCATGCTGAGCATGCCGCTCGCTTTGCCGCTGGCGACGGTGGTGTAGCCGCTGGCGCGGATGTCGACCGACCAGGTCACGTGGCCGATGGTCACGCCGGTCATGACGATGCTGTATTGCGCGGCCAGCCGGCCTTGCGCCTTCGCGGCGATACCGCCGGCCATCAGAGCAACGATCGCGCCGAACAGGCGTGCCGCCACGCTACGGCGATTTGCGAAGGCCCTGTTCATGACGGTCCAATCCGGGCCGGCAAATTATCACAAGGCCGGCCACCAATCCTCCATATTCGCCGGCTCTACTGACAACAAGGGCGCGTCGGCACAGAATCGAAGAATTCCCGCATGCGCGATGAAGCCCTGACCAAGGTCCCACAAGTCACGCTCGTCTTCTGGATCGTCAAGATCGCCGCCACCACGCTGGGCGAGACCGGCGGCGACACCGTCACGATGACCTGGCTGCACGCGAATCAGAATGCGCACAATGGCGGATATCTGATCGGCACCGGCATCTTTCTGGCGCTGCTAGCAGTGCTGGTGGTCTGGCAGACCCTCGCTCCGCGGTTTCATCCCTTCCTCTATTGGGCGACGATCATTGCCTCCACCACCGCAGGCACTGCGATGGCCGATTTTGCCGACCGCTCGCTCGGGATCGGTTATACCGGTGGTTCCACCGTCCTGTTTCTCGGCCTGATGGCGGTGCTCGCGCTCTGGTATCTGTCGCTCGGCTCGATCTCGGTTGCGACGGTCAGCACGCCGAAAGTGGAAGCCTTCTATTGGGCAGCCATTACGCTGTCGCAGACATTGGGTACCGCGCTTGGCGACTGGGCCGCCGACACCGGCGGGCTTGGTTACGGCGATGGCGCGCTGCTGTTCGGCGCAGGTCTCGCCTTGCTGGCGGGCGCCTATTACTGGACCAGGATATCGCGCGTGTTCCTGTTCTGGGCGGCCTTCATCCTGACGCGTCCGCTCGGCGCCACCGTCGGCGATTTTCTCGACAAGCCGATCCGCCATGGGGGGCTCGATCTGAGCCGGCCGCTCGCCTCGGCGGTGCTGGCGGCCTTTATTTTGGGTTGCATCCTGCTGCTGCCGCAGCGCGCTGGTGTTCATCCGGGACAGACACCAGCCGCCTCGCCTGAGGCGAGCTAAAGAGCGTAGGCGTGCTCGGCATAAATGATCGCCACTGCCACGCTGTCATATTCGATCAAGGTCTGCCCGAGGGTCTGGTTGCTGTTGAGAGTGAGCGGCAACAGACTGCTGGCGATGATCGAAACGCCGATGGCGATGGTGAGCCCGATCATATTGGCGCGCATGACTTGCCGGACGGGCGCGGAAATCCCTATCGAAAGGGACCCGCCCGCCGCGAGCCTCCTTCGCAATCGCGCCGCCATCACCGAACGATTGAGCCAGAGCACGCCATGCCATTTGCCCATCCGATCGACGACCGTTATTTCGAGGACTACATCGAAGGCGACGTGCACGACTGCGGCAACATCACCATCGAGGCGGACGAAATGCTGGCCTTCGCCAAGCAATACGATCCGCAGGATTTTCACGCCGATCCGGAGGCGGCCAAAGCGACGCCGTTTGGCGGTCTCATCGCCAGCGGCTGGCTCACCGCCGGGCTGATGATGCGACTTTATGTCGAGCATTATCTGACCCATGTCGCGAGTCTCGCCTCGCCGGGTCTCGATGAATTGCGCTGGCTCAAGCCGGTGCGGCCGGGCGACTGCCTGTCGGTGCGCGTCACGGTGCTGAAGGCGGTGCCGTCGCGCTCGAAGCAGGATCGCGGCGCCATCACATCGCTCATCGAGGTGTTCAATCAGGCGGGCGACTTGGTGATGTCGCTCAGGCCCGTCAACATCATCGCGCGAAGGCCCGCAAACAAATGAGCCACCCGCGCGCGGCGGATGGCTCGTCGCCCGCGAGTTGTTCGAGGCTCAGCTCTTGGTCGTCGACGGTGCAGCGGGCTTGCGCGCGGCGCTTTTCAACCGTGCCTCGACCGCTTGCGCGCAGCTTTCGGAAAGCTGGTAGTCCACCTTCGTGCTGCCGATCTTGCCGATCGTTTTTTGCACGACTTCGTTGCGGTCGTAGTCTTCGCTGGCCTTGGTGAACTTGGCGAGCGCCGCCTTGTTCGCCATGAAGCGATCGGCGCAGAACGGAGCCAAGACCTTGTCGACCTTGGCTTGCACCGCATCACTCGTTTGTTGCGAGGCTGTGGTCGGGCTTATCCAACCGAGACCGCTGGCAAGCACGATCCACCACGCAATAGCGCCGGCGATGAAGCCGACGCCACCCACGGTCAGTTTTTGTCTGAGAGCTTCTTTTTGCTGGTAGTCCATAGCGCGACCTCCCTGGGTCGCCGCCCTTGAGAAAAATATACACCGGGCAAAAACGCCGTCCATCCATTTTCGGCGCGGTTAGACCGCGCCGTTTGGAGCGGTGGACGGCTATGAAGAGCGTTCGCTCACAATTGCTTGAGCCATTGTGTCGCGATGTCCCGGGCCGTATCCACCGCGGGCTTGCCGGCGCGGAAGCAGAGCTTCCAGTCGTCGCTGCGATTCTGGTAGTCCGCGTTGACGAAGTTTCCTTTGTCGACCTTGGCATTGAAGTCCACCGTTGCCGACAAGGTGAGGAAATATTGCAATTTCCGGCGCAGCATGACGGCGGGGTCAGCCGGATGATCGCGATCGAAGCCCGCCTTGGCCTTATCGTAGGCTTGCTGCAGAACGGCGTTCTGTTGCTGCCGATCGGCTTCGGTCATCAGTTGCGCATGTGACGGAATTTGCCCCTTCGCCCGCATCTGCGCGACCTGACCTTGCATGGCCTTCATCTGGGCGACCAAGGCATCGATCTGGGCGTCGGTCATGCCGGCCTTACGAAAATTTGCTCGCTGCGCCTCCATCTTGGCCGCGGCGCTGTTCAGGTTGGCTTGCTGCTTGTCGAATTCGGCTTGGGTCCTGGCGTTACGTTCGGCCATTTCGGCGGGGGTAATCAGCTTCAGTTTGGGAGCGTTGCTGGTGCGCCAGGCGGCGTAGCGCTGTCGGAAATCGTCGGTTTTGGTATAGGCGATGGCCAGCTCACCGGCCGCGCGCACCATGCCGACGCGGGCATCGGCACCGAGCTTGTTGAGGCCGCTGGGTAAACTGGGACTGCCGCTGGCGACCGAGTCGACCAGCAGCCGCTGCACGTCTGCCGTGGCAAGGCCGGCGGCGCTGAATTGATCGGCGAAACTGACCGCCGACAGTCCGAAGGCTATAAGTGCAGATGCACCAGCGGCGATAATCGTCATTCGTATGCGCAAGCGGGGCTCCTCGATTGCAGCTTGAAAGCCGGCGATGAAGACGAGGTCGTAAAAATTAAATCAATGTCGCCATCACGGGCCGGTTAGAGTGTCAGAACGGTAGCCTAAGTCCCGCTTTAGTCAATTGAGGAGCGGGCGACGGCGCGCTCACGCCGTTTCGGCCAATTGCGTCAACATCGCCAGCGCCTGCAACACGGACAGGCGGCGCACCTGCGAGCGTCCGATCTCGCCGAATTGGCTTTCGTGCGCAATCAGTTGTCCGCCGCGCGAGACCGCAGCGAAATAGACCAGGCCCACCGGCTTGCCGGGCGTTGCGCCGGTCGGGCCGGCAATGCCGGTGATCGAGACCGCCAGATCGACACCGGCGTGGGCGAGGGCACCCTTGGCCATTTCCTCGGCGCATTGCGCGCTGACGGCGCCGTAGAAATCGAGCGTGTCGGGCTTCACCCCCAGCATCTGCTGCTTGGCCCGGTTGGAATAGGTAACGAAACCCCGGTCGAGCACCGCCGACGAGCCGCTGATCGCGCTGATGGCGCCGGCGACCAGTCCGCCGGTGCAGGATTCAGCCGTTGCCACAGTGAGATGCTTGCGCGTGCACAGCGTCAGCAGGTGTTCGGCCGCTTCCATGATGGTCAGATCGAACATGCGGCTAGTCCCACGGCAGGCGCACGGTCGCGGTAGCGTAGCAGAGAATGCCTTCGCCGCGGCCGGTGAAGCCCAGCTTTTCGCTGGTGGTCGCTTTCACCGCCACGCGGTCGAGCGTAATGCCTGCGATCTCGGCAATCTTAGCGCGCATGGCATCGCGGTGCGGGCCGATCTTGGGCGCTTCGCACACCAGCGTCACGTCGAGATGGGCGAGGCGGCCGCTGCGCGCCTGGATACGGTCAACGGCGAAGCGCAGGAAACGGTCGGACGAAGCCCCTTTCCATTGCATATCGCTGGGCGGAAAATGCGCGCCAATGTCGCCATCGGCCAGCGCGCCGAGAATGGCGTCGGTCAGCGCGTGCAGCACGACATCGGCATCGGAATGACCGGTGAGCGCTTGGCTGTGTGCGATGTGCACCCCGCCGAGCGTAACATGATCGCCCGGGCCGTAGGCATGGACGTCGACGCCGAAGCCGGTCCGCACGTCCCCGAGCGCGTTTCCCAACATGGCTTCCGCGCGCATGAAATCCTCCTCGTGCGTAACCTTGGTGTTGCCGGGCTCGCCGGCAAACACGGCAACCTTCAGCCCGGCCCATTCGGCGAGCGCGGCATCATCGGTGAAATCGTCGCGGCCCTGCGCTGCCGCGCGCCGATGCGCTTCCAGCAACGGAGCGAAAGCAAAGGCCTGCGGCGTCTGGATCAGCCGCAAGTGTTCGCGCGGCAGCGTCGCGTCGACCAGGTCGTCGCGGTCGACCCGCTTGACGGTGTCGGCCACCGGTACGCCGGGCACCGCGGCGCCGGTCTTGCGTGCGGCCTCGACCGCGCGTGCGATCAGCGCCGGCGTGGCGAAGGGGCGGGCGGCGTCATGCACCAGCACCAGCTCGGGTGGCTGCGCGGCCAGCGCCTCGAGTCCGGCACGGACGGAAGCTTGCCGGGTGGCGCCGCCGATCGCAGGAGGCAGCGTCGGTAGTCCCGCCGTGGCGGCTTGGAACAGTTCGTCGTCCTGGGCCCGGATGACCGGCTGCACACGCCCGATCAAGGGATGCTCCACGAGCATGGACAGCGTCCGGCGCAGCATGGTCTCGCCGCCAATCCGCCGGAATTGTTTGGGCAGGTCCCCACCGGTGCGCGTTCCGCGGCCCGCGGCCACTACCACCACCGCCACCTCTGTCATGCGATTCCGCCTCCCTTTGGCGGTTTCTTAGCGCGTTCCCGGCCGGGGCGGGAAAAACAAAAGCGCTATGCAGCAGTTTCAACACTGTTGAGTTTTTGCACCGCAGCACTTGCGCTGGCCGCAAGAATGGCTAAACTCTGAGCACATGTTTGGTAGAGCCTAATTCATAGGCAGAGGTCGGATGCGGGGCGACGTCATCTCAAATTCCGCGAAATCTGTCCAGATTGGGCCGATTTCGCTGCCGAACGGCGCGGTTTTGGCGCCGATGTCGGGCATTACCGACACGCCCTTTCGCCGGCTGGTGGAACGGCTGGGTGCCGGGCTGGTGGTTTCGGAGATGACCGCCGGGGCTGGGCTCGCCCGCGGCGAGCGTGAAGCGCGTGTGCGCAGCGAAGGGGCGGGCATCGGCATCCACGCCGTGCAGCTGGCCGGCTGCGAGGCCCGGTGGATGGCCGAGGGGGCCCGCATCGCCGCCGATGAAGGCGCTCAAATCATTGATATCAATATGGGTTGTCCGTCGAAACAGGTCACCAATGGAGCCTCGGGCTCGGCCCTCATGCGCGATCTCGACCACGCCCTCACGCTCGTCGAGGCAACGGTCGGGGCCGTCAGCGTTCCGGTTACTCTCAAGATGCGGCTGGGCTGGGACACCACGCGTATCAACGCCCCCGAACTTGCCCGCCGCGCTGAAGCGGCCGGGGTGCGCATGATCACGGTGCATGGGCGGACGCGCTGTCAGTTCTACGACGGCCGCGCCGACTGGGTTGCCGTCCGCCAGGTCAAGCAGGCGGTGTCGATCCCGGTTGTCGTCAATGGCGACATCCGCAGCTTCGATGACGCCGGCGCCGCGCTCACCGCCTCCGCCGCCGACGCCGTGATGATCGGGCGCGGTGCGCAAGGGCGCCCCTGGTTTCCCGGGCAGGTCGCCCGTTATCTCGCAACCGGCCAACGCGAAGCGGCGCCTGCGCTCGATGCGCAGCTCGCCATGATCGACGCGCTGTACGAGGAGATGCTGGCGCATCACGGCGCACGAATTGGCCGCCGCCATGCGCGCAAGCACCTGGCCTGGGCGCTCGACGTAGCGGCGGAAACCGCCGGCGCATCGCCGGCTTTGCTGAAACATCATCGCAACCGTGTACTTACCGCCGAAGAGCCGCATCAGGCGCGGTCGCTGCTGGCGGAAGCCTATGACGCGTTCAGCTGGAGGAGGGCCGCATGAGCCGCGTGCACGCACTGTCCAGCCCGATCACGAGCCCGGCTGACGCCATGCTGCACGCCTTGCCGCATCCGGTCCTCATGGTCGCGCCCGACGGCAAGATCACCGACGCCAATGTCGCAGCCGAAAATTTCTTCGATGCCTCGATCTCATTGCTGCGCCGGCACATGCTGCGCGATCTGGTGCCGTTCGGCTCACCGCTCCTGGCGCTGATCGAACAGGTGCGACGGCACGGTGCTGCGGTCAACGAATACAAGGTCGACCTCGCCACCCCGCGCAATCCCGGTGAGCGGCTGGTCGATCTGCACGTTGCACCGTTGCCGGAATTTCCCGAGCACGTGGTGTTGATGCTGCAGGAGCGTACCATCGCCGACAAGATGGACCGTCAGCTCACCCATCGAGGCGCGGCGCGCTCGGTGATCGCGCTCGCCTCCATGCTGGCGCATGAGATCAAAAATCCGCTGTCGGGCATCCGTGGCGCCGCGCAGTTGCTCGAACAGTCAGCCGCGGATGAGGATCGCTCGCTCACAAAGCTGATCTGCGATGAAACCGATCGTATCGTGAAGCTGGTCGACCGCATGGAAGTGTTCGCCGACGAGCGTCCGGTCGAGCGCGAGCCTGTCAACATTCATGTGGTGCTCGACCACATCAAACGACTGGCGCAGTCGGGCTTCGCTCGCAATATCAAGTTCGTCGAGGAGTACGACCCCTCGCTGCCGCCGGTACTCGCCAATCGCGACCAGTTGGTCCAGGTGTTCCTTAATCTGGTCAAAAATGCCACCGAAGCGATCGGCGCCGATGCGCCTGATGGAGAGATTCAATTGACGACCGCCTTCCGCCCCGGCGTGCGCTTAAGAGTGCCGGGCAGCAAGACGCGCGTGTCACTGCCGCTCGAATTCTGCGTCAAGGATAACGGCCCGGGTGTGCCGGAAGACCTCATGCCGCATTTGTTCGATCCGTTCGTGACCTCGAAGCCGACCGGCAGTGGCCTGGGTCTTGCTTTGGTGGCGAAGATCGTCGGGGACCACGGCGGCATCGTCGAATGCGAATCGCAGCCTCGACGCACTGTGTTTCGCATTTTGATGCCTGTTTATGCCGGTAACGAGGCGGCAAGCGACGATATACCGCCCAACCAGAGCCCGCGAGGGTGAGCATGCCGACTGGAAGCATATTAGTTGCCGATGACGATGCGGCGATCCGCACCGTCCTCAATCAGGCCCTCTCGCGCGCCGGCTATGAAGTGCGCTCGACCGGTAATGCGGCGACGCTTTGGCGTTGGATCAGCCAGGGCGACGGCGATCTCGTCATCACCGACGTGGTCATGCCGGACGAGAACGCCTTCGATCTGATCCCACGCATTCGCAAGGCGCGCCCCGATCTGCCGATCATCGTGATGAGCGCGCAGAACACCTTCATGACCGCCATCCGCGCGTCCGAGCGCGGCGCCTACGAATACCTGCCCAAGCCGTTCGACCTGAAAGAGCTGATCGCCATCGTCGGCCGCGCGATGTCGGAGCCGAAGGAGAAGCGGGCCGAAATCGGCAAGAGCGAGGAATTTGATTCGATCCCGCTGGTCGGCCGCTCGCCGGCCATGCAGGAAATCTACCGCGTGCTCGCGCGCCTGATGCAGACCGATCTGACGGTCATGATCTCGGGCGAATCCGGCACCGGCAAGGAACTGGTCGCGCGCGCCCTGCACGACTACGGCAAGCGGCGCAATGGCACCTTCGTCGCCATCAACATGGCGGCGATCCCGCGCGATCTCATCGAATCGGAATTGTTCGGCCACGAGAAGGGGGCCTTTACCGGCGCCAACACGCGCTCCTCCGGCCGCTTCGAACAGGCCGAGGGCGGCACGCTGTTCCTCGACGAAATCGGCGATATGCCGATGGAGGCGCAAACCCGGCTGCTGCGCGTGTTGCAGCAAGGCGAATACACCACGGTCGGCGGCCGCACTCCGATCAAGAGCGACGTGCGTATCATCGCCGCCACCAACAAGGACCTGCGGCAGTTGATCCAGCAGGGCCTGTTCCGGGAAGACCTCTTCTTCCGTCTCAACGTGGTGCCGTTGCGGCTGCCGCCGCTGCGCGAGCGCGTGGAGGACATTCCCGATCTCATCCGCCACTTCTTCGCGCAGGCGCAGCGCGAGGGCCTGCCGGCCAAGCAGATCGACAGCGCCGCGCTCGATCGCCTCAAGCGCCATCGCTGGCCCGGCAATGTGCGCGAACTGGAAAACCTGGCGCGCCGGCTGGCGGCGCTCTATCCGCAGGAGACGATCACCGCCGCCGTCATCGAATCCGAATTGGCGCAGCCGGCGATACCGGTGGGCGGCGAGGAAACGCACGCCGAGGAGTCGCTCAGCGCCGCAGTCGAGCGGCATCTGTCTGCTTATTTTGCCGGCTTCGAGAATGGCCTGCCGCCGGCCGGGCTCTATCACCGCATCCTGCGCGAGGTCGAATATCCGCTGCTGACGGCGGCGCTCGCCGCCACCCGCGGCAACCAGATCCGCGCCGCCGATCTGCTCGGCGTCAACCGTAACACCTTGCGCAAGAAGATCCGGGACCTCGACATCCAGGTGTATCGCGGCGGAAACTGATATAACGCCGCGCATGAATCAGGTGACGATCGAGCTCGGTCTCGACACGTTCGGCGACATCACCGACGGCCCGGACGGCAAGCCCCTGCACGCGGCGCAGGTGATCCGCAATTTGATCGACGAGGCGGTGCTCGCCGACGAGGTCGGCGTCGACTTCATCGGCGTTGGCGAGCATCATCGCGCCGATTTCGCGGTGTCTTCGCCGGAAATGGTGCTGGCCGCGATCGCCGGCCGGACCAAACGGATCCGCCTCGGCTCGGCGGTGACGGTGCTTTCCTCGGATGACCCGATTCGCGTGTTCCAACGCTTCGCCATCCTCGACGCCGCCTCGAACGGCCGCGCCGAGGTCATCCTCGGGCGCGGCTCGTTCATCGAGTCGTTTCCGCTGTTCGGCTTCGATCTCAATCAATACGACGAACTGTTCAACGAAAAGCTCGACCTCTATGCGGCGGTGCTGAGCGAGCAGCCGGTGACCTGGCAGGGACACTTGCGTCCGCCCCTAAACAACCAGAGCGTCTTTCCGAAAACGGAATCCGGCCGGCTCATCACCTGGATCGGCGTCGGCGGCACGCCGGAATCCGTGGTGCGGGCGGCCCGTTACGGCATGCCGATGATGCTGGCGATCATCGGCGGCGAGCCTAATCGCTTTGCGCCCTTCGTTGACTTGTATCACCGCGCTCTCAAGCAATTCGGCAAGCCGGCTTTGCCGGTCGGCGTCCACTCGCATGGCTTTGTCGGCGAAACCGACGCCAAGGCCAAGGACGACCTGTGGCCGGACTACAAGCGCATGCGCGACAAGATCGGCGCCGAACGCGGCTGGGCGCCGATGAGCCGCGCGGAGTTCGAGCGCGAGATCGAGCACGGGTCGCTCTATGTCGGATCGCCGGAAACGATGGCACGCAAGATCGCCGCAACGGTGAAGGCGCTCGGTGCCGCCCGGTTCGACATGAAATACAGCGCCGGTCCGCTGTCGCACGAAAAGATGATGCGCAGCATCGAGCTCTATGGGCGCCGTGTCATCCCGCTGGTGCGGGAGATGGTGGGCTAAGGCACACCGCGCGCTGACGCGCCGCCGCTTCGCGCAGAGCCCGCCGGCCTTCTTATCAGCCGTCGCCCGTGCCGTGGCAGCGGCCGTAAAAGGCTGAGCGGTAGTAAGATTGTCCCCACCTGCTTTTTGGCGCCGTGGATTTGTCGCAATTCGGCAACATTGTTGTATAAAAGCATCAGTGCCGGCGGCAGATTCGCCTGAAAACTCTGCCGGCGCGCGTCTTCGGGGCGTTCCAGGCCCCAGCTTTGCCGGCAGGGGACTATGAGCGTCGATCAGGCTGCCAGTGCCGAAGCCACGCTTGCCGCGCCGGCCGCCAAGCGTCGAGAGATACGGCTGTTGGGGCCGTTCGCGGTTGTGCTGGCCCTGGTCTCGGCTCTCGCCACATTCCTTGTGCTGGCCGACCTCACCCCGCTGCCACCGACCCACTACGTGGTCGTGACCCTGCTGCTGACCAATGCAGCGACGGTCCTGCTTCTGCTCGGCATCATCGTGCGCGAGGTCTGGCAAGTCGTGCAGGCCCGTCGCAGCGGGCGCGCCGGCGCCAAGCTGCATGTGCGCATTGTCGGATTGTTCTCCATCATTGCCGCGGCGCCGGCGATCCTGGTCGCCATCGTCGCCAGCGTCACGCTGGACCGGGGTCTCGATCGCCTGTTCTCCAACCGCACGCGCGAAGTGATCAACAATTCGCTGATCGTGGCAGAGGCCTATCTGCACGACCACGCCCAAATCGTGCGTTCCGACATCATGGTGATGGCCTTCGACATCGCGCGCGGCGAGCCGGAGTTCAAGCAGGACCCTAGCAAGCTCACCCAGTTCCTCACCTTCCAAGCCTCGGTGCGCGGCCTGGGCGCGGCCATCGTACTCGACAAGAATCTTCACACCGTCGCACGCGCCGATTTGAAGATTAATCAGACATTCGCGCTGCCGCCGCGCGACGCGCTACCGCGCATCACCACCAAACAGCCGCAGGTCGTGCTGCTACCGGCCACCAATTACGTCGCGGCAGCGGTCAAGCTGGCCAATTACGACGACTACTATCTCTACATCACACGGCTGCTCGATCCGCGCGTCGTGCCGCAATTGCAGGCAACGCGTCAAAGTGCATCCGAATATGCCCAGCTCGAGGCGCGACGGCTCGGCGTGCAGGTCGCCTTTGCCTTGATGTACACGGTGATCGCGCTGATCGTGCTGTTGTCGGCGGTTTGGCTCGGATTGAATTTCGCCAACCGCCTGGTGGCGCCGATCCGACGGTTGATCGGCGCGGCCAATCTGGTGTCCACGGGCAACCTCTATGTGCGGGTTCCGGTTCGTCCGTCGGAAGGCGATCTGGCGAGCCTGGGCGAGACCTTCAACCGCATGACACAGGAACTGCGCACCCAGCGCGACGACCTCATGAATGCGCGCGACCTGATCGACAGCCGCCGCCGCTTCACCGAGGCGGTGCTGGCCGGTGCGAGCGCCGGCGTTATCGGCGTCGACGGCGACGGCTGCGTCAGCATCCTCAACCGCTCGGCCGAGAAGCTGATTGGCCGCAGCGAAGCCGAGGCGCTCGGGAAGCCGCTGACCGACGTGCTGCCCGAACTCGCCGATATCATGACGGCAGCGCATTCCGGGGCCGACAGTCAGGACCAGGTCACCGTCGTGCGCAATGGCCGCGAACGCAATTTGTCGGTGCGGGTCACCCGCGAACGTACCGGCGAATCCGGGGGCGGGGATGTCATCACGCTCGACGACATCACCGAACTGGTCGCCGCCCAGCGCACGTCGGCCTGGGCCGACGTCGCCCGCCGTATCGCGCACGAGATCAAGAACCCGCTCACACCGATCCAGCTGTCGGCGGAACGGCTGCGCCGGAAGTACGGCAAGACCATCACCGAAGACCGGCAGGTGTTCGAACAGTGCACCGACACCATCGTGCGCCAGGTCGACGACATCAAACGCATGGTGGACGAGTTCTCCCGCTTCGCGCGCATGCCGAAGCCGGTGTTCGCCGTCGATGACATGGCCGACACCGTGCGCCAGGCGGTCTTCCTGATGCGGGTGGGCAATGCCGACATCGATATCGACGCCGAGATCGCCGAGGATCCGATGCCGGCGCGCTTCGATCGCCGGCTGATCTCGCAGGCGCTCACCAACCTGATCAAGAACGCCACCGAGGCGATCGCCGCGGTGCCGCCGGACCAGCTCGGCAAGGGCGCGATCCGCGTATTTGCGGCGCGCGAGGGCGACGATATCGTGATCGACGTGGTCGACAACGGCATCGGGCTGCCGACGGAAAAGCGCAGCCGCCTGCTCGAGCCCTATGTCACGACGCGCGAGAAAGGCACCGGCCTCGGTCTCGCCATTGTCGGGCGTATCGTCGAAGAACACGACGGCGCCATCGAACTGCGCGACGCTTCCGAAAAGATCCCTGGACAGCGCGGCGCCTGGGTGCGCGTGCGCTTCTCCAGCCATGGCAAGCCGGACGGCGCCGAAACCGATAAATCAAAAAGCCTGAACGAGTAACCGCATGAGCGCCGAGATTCTCATCGTCGACGACGAGGCCGACATCCGCGAGCTGGTCGCCGGCATTCTGGAGGACGAGGGCTATACGACGCGAACCGCGCGCAACAGCGATGAGGCGCTTGCGGCGATTGTTTCGCGCCGACCCAACCTCGTTTTCCTCGACATCTGGCTGCAGGGCTCCAAGCTCGACGGCCTGCAATTGCTTGAAGCCATCAAGCAGGAGCATCCCGAACTGCCGGTCGTCATGATCTCCGGCCACGGCAATATCGAAACCGCGGTCGCCGCCATCAAGCACGGCGCCTATGACTTCATCGAGAAGCCGTTCAAGGCCGATCGTCTGGTACTGGTGGCGGAACGGGCGCTGGAGACATCGCGGCTCAAGCGCGAGGTGCGCCAGCTCAAGCAACTCTCGCCGCAGCCCTCGAGCTTGATCGGCCATTCGGCGGCGATGGCGCAATTGCGCCAGACCATCGAGCGGGTGGCGCCGACCAACAGCCGCATCCTGGTGGTCGGTCCCTCGGGTGCGGGCAAGGAGCTTGCCGCCCGCACCGTCCACCAATTATCGTCGCGCGC
>JAKAMD010000373.1 GCA_021823875.1 Pseudomonadota bacterium
GATCTCGCCCAGGACAATGCGACGGGCTGGCTCGACTGGGAGCGGCCCGACCATGAGCTGGCAGCTTTCGTCGCCCGGCTGATCGCGTTGCGGCGCGACCATCCGGTGCTGAGGCAGCGGGCCTTTCTGCACGGCCGGCCGGGGGGCGACGGCGCGCGCGATATCGTCTGGCGCCGCTGCGATGGGGCGGAGCCGAGCGATGCGGATTGGCACGATCCGGCCTTCCGTTGCCTCTGCGCGGAATTGCGCCTGGCCGCCGGCGGGGACGCCGCCGGCGAGGAGGCGCCGGCAGTCTATGCCATATTCAACGCCGGCCCGGCCGTGCAGGCGGCGTTGCCGGCGCTTCCGGCGGGACGGTTCTGGCGGCTCTTGCTTGACACTGCCCATCCGTCGCAGGAACCCTGTCGGCAAGACAAGGCTCGCATCGGCGTGGCCCAGGGCACCGTTCTGGTCCTGGCCGAAGCGGCTGAATGACGCCGAGGAGAACCCATGCCAGCCGTTACCCATGCGACCCATGCCATCGAGGGCCAGAAGCCCGGCACCTCCGGTCTGCGCAAGAAGACGCCCGTCTTCATGAAGCCGCATTATCTGGAGAATTTCATCCAGTCGCTGTTCGACACGGTGGGCGCGGCCGGCAAGACCTTCGTGCTGGGCGGCGACGGGCGCTATTTCAACGACCGCGCGGCGCAGGTCATCTTGCGGATGGCGGCGGCGAACGGTGCGGCGCGGGTGATCGTGGGGCAGGGCGCCCTGCTGTCCACCCCGGCCGCGAGCCATCTGATCCGGCTCAACAAGACCGACGGCGGCATTATCCTGTCGGCGTCGCACAATCCGGGCGGGCCGACGGAAGACTTCGGCGTGAAGTTCAACATGCCGAATGGCGGACCGGCGCCTGAGGCGGTGACCGAGGCGATCTATGAGCGGACGAAGACGATCCGCGCCTATAGCGTTTTCGAGGGGCCGGATGTCGATCTGTCGGCGATCGGGCGCAGCAGCCTCGGCGCCATGCTGGTCGACGTGGTCGATCCGGTCGCCGACTATGCCGCGCTGATGGAGAAGCTGTTCGATTTCGAAGCGATCCGGGCGCTGGTCGGCTCTGGCTTTCGGATGCGCTACGATGCGATGAGCGCCGTGACCGGTCCCTATGCAGTGGAAATCCTGGAGCGCCGGCTGGGCTTTGCAGAGGGCACCGTGGTGCAGGCCACGCCGCTGCCGGATTTCGGCGGCCATCACCCGGATCCCAACCCGACCTGGGCGCATGCGTTGGTGGAGGAGATGATGGGCGAGGCGGCGCCGGATTTCGGCGCGGCCTCGGACGGCGACGGCGACCGCAACATGATCCTCGGCCGCGGCATCTATGTCTCGCCCTCGGACAGTCTGGCGGTCCTGGCGGCGAACGCGCAGCTCGCGCCGGCCTACAAGAGCGGCCTGAAGGGCGTGGCGCGTTCGATGCCGACGTCCTGCGCCGTCGACCGGGTGGCCAAGGCGCTCGGCGTCCCGGCCTATGAGACACCGACCGGCTGGAAGTTCTTCGGCAATCTGCTCGACGCCGGCCGCGCCACGCTCTGCGGCGAGGAGAGCTTCGGCACCGGGTCCGACCATGTGCGGGAGAAGGATGGGCTCTGGGCGGTGCTGCTCTGGCTCAACGTCCTCGCCGTTCGGCGGCAGAGCGTGGCAGAGATCCTGCGCGAACACTGGCAGAGCTACGGCCGCAACTACTATTCGCGTCACGATTTCGAGGCGCTCGATAGCCATGCGGCGGAAACCATGATGAGCCGGCTCAAGGCCTCGATCCCGACCCTGACGGGGACCGAGATCGAAGGCCTGTTCATCGCCGGCGCCGACGATTTCGCCTATCACGACCCGGTCGACGGTTCGGTCAGCCGGGCGCAGGGCGTGCGGGTTCGCTTCGGCGATGGCTCGCGCATCGTGCTTCGGCTGTCGGGCACCGGCACCGAAGGTGCGACGCTCAGGCTTTATCTGGAGCGCTACGAGCCCGATCCGGCCAAGCACGACCTCGACCCGCAGGAGGCTTTGGCGCCGGTGATCCGGGCCGCCCATGCCCTGGCCGGGATCAAGGAGCAGATCGGGCGGGATCGGCCGAACGTCATCACCTGAGCCGCCGATTGGCCGTTGCGCCGCGCCGCGCCGCCAGCTATAGAGCCCCCGGCCGGCACCCATAGCTCAGCTGGATAGAGCGCTGCCCTCCGAAGGCGGATGTCAACGGGTTTCGCGTTTGAACGTGAGTGAAAGAAGTGAGAAGTCTCAGTGATTTAGGTGCCGATCGAGAAGCCAACGATGCGCTCGGAATTTTCGCGTAAGCACCGCGTAAGCAGTTTGAGGAGAACAGAGGCGGACCAAAGGGGAGCAGAGCGTAGCGCCCCAGCGGTCTCGCAAAGGTTTAGCTTTCTGTGGCCGACTCGATTGACCCTTCATGGGCGATCCGACTAGGCACAAGAGCGATGCACCCGTAGCTCAGTTGGATAGAGCGTCGGCCTCCGAAGCCGAAGGTCACAGGTTCGAGTCCTGTCGGGTGCGCCATTTCAGTTCGCAGCAGTTCGCTCCGCAGCCACGGATGCGAACCTCCCGGCCCACGACTTTCACACGCTGTGTGAACGCCCGCACCTGATCGCGGGTGAACGTCCCGTCGCCGTTCCGCAGCTTCTTGCGCAGCGCGGTCGCAAAGGCGCGCAGGCTTGCCGGCGTGATAGCCGGTCCGATCTTCACGATATGCGCCAAGGCGCGCTCGGAATCGTCCTTGGCCTGGTCCCGCGTTGCGGTCAGCTCGGCATGCCTTGCCGGGCATTCTCCTTCATCGCCCGAAGCGTCGATCGACATCGCAAAAGTGCGCGTTCGTGCGGCGTGCGCGTCCCGACCTCCAGATAGATCGCATCGCTGTCGGAGCGGTTAGCCGCCGCGCGCGACGAACGGCAAAGCGGCAACCTCGATCTTCGGCATGGTCGATGATGGTGGCACTTGCGGCAAAATTTCCATTAGGCTTTCGATTACAGCCGTTTCGCCTGTTCCCAGCGGTCTAGGGTGTCATCCATTGCCTTCCGCATCAGCCGGTAGAAGTGCGCCATCTCATTGAGGCGCACGCCCGCATCCTGCGATGTTACGATACCCACGCCGGATTCGAGTTGCCGCGCCAGTGCATCGAGCAACCGGTTCTGCTGCGCGATCATGGCCTCATAATTGTCCGCCGCCGCATAGAGTGCACGCTTGGTCCCGGCCTCGCGCTGTCGGCGGACCAGCGTGTAGCTTTCCAGCAGCCGGGCCGCCACGCTGGCCGTGCTCTTGCTGATTCCGAGCGCTACGGTGATCTGATCCAGGCTTGCGGGCGGACCGCACAGCAGCAGATAGCCGTAAAGCTGCGCCGCCACGGACGGCACCCCCCAGGGCGTCAATATCGCAGCTACGCCTTCCACGAAGCGCCGCTCATTCTCGCTGGATAGTTTGTTTGACATATTCGGCATATATCGAATATGTAACCCATCGTTGTAGCTGGCGGCAAGTGCAGGCCGGGAGATTGCCTATGCTTCCCTATCTAGTCGGCGCGATCATCCTCATCGGACTGCCAACGATCTTCGTTGCGGTGCGGTGGCGCGAGTACCGCAAGTTCCTGGCAGGCGCCTTCTTCGTCAGCAGTGGGATGCAATACTACTTCTGGCTAGCCAAGATCCCGGTCCCGCTGATCTGGACGAGCGCGGTGCAGTCACCCGAACTCAGCGGCGTGCGCGGCACGATCCATTTCTTTCTATTTCTGGTCTGTCTCTACTTCGGCTAGATCG
>JAKAMD010000374.1 GCA_021823875.1 Pseudomonadota bacterium
AATACGCCTGCCGAACTTCCCTTTCGCCTGACCCAGTTCAGCCATGGCGGCGGCTGCGGCTGCAAAATCGCGCCCGGGGTGCTCACCGAACTGCTCGCCGCCACGCCGATGCGCGCGCTGCCGCAGGACCTGCTGGTGGGCACGGAGTCGAGCGACGATGCCGCGGTGTACCGGCTGAACGATACCCAGGCACTGGTCGCGACCACCGATTTCTTTACGCCGATCGTCGACGACCCCTACGATTTCGGGCGCATCGCGGCGACCAACGCGCTGTCCGATATCTACGCCATGGGCGGGCGCCCGTTCATGGCGCTGGCCGTGGTCGGCATGCCGCTCGACAAGCTGCCGCTGGAAGTAATCCAGAAAATCCTCGCCGGGGGGGAGTCGGTGTGCGCACTGGCCGGCATCCCGATCGCCGGCGGCCATTCGATCGACGTGCTCGAACCGATTTACGGCCTGGTCGGCCTGGGCCTGGTGCATCCGGAGCGCATCAAGCGCAACGACCGCGCGCAGGCTGGCGACGTGCTGATCCTGGGCAAGCCGCTGGGGGTGGGCATCCTTTCGGCCGCGCTGAAAAAAGGCGTTCTCTCGGCCGCGGGCTACGCGCAGATGATCGTCGCCGCCACCCAGCTCAATACGCCGGGCACCGCGCTGGGCGAACTGCCCGGAGTGCACGCGATGACCGACGTCACCGGCTTCGGCCTCGCCGGTCACCTGCTCGAAATCTGCCGCGGCTCGAAGCTCGGCGCCGAAGTGCGTTTCGCCGATCTGCCTGTCATCGACGAGGCGCGGCACTGGGCCGAACAGGGCACGGTGACCGGCGCCTCCGCGCGCAACTGGAGCGGCTATGGCAAGGAGCTGCGCCTGCCCTCGGGCATGCCCGACTGGCAGCGCGCGCTGCTCACCGATCCGCAAACCAGCGGCGGGCTGCTTGTTTCCTGCTCAGCGGATACCGAGGCCGAAGTACTGGCGGAATTCAGGAAGCAGGGATTCGATAGCGCGCGCCGCATCGGGCGCATGGTGGCGGGGCAGGGCGTCAGCGTGGAGTAAGAGCTTGAGCGCTTAGGCTCGGGGGGCGTAGGTCGTAGCGCGAGTGCCCCCCGTGGGATGCTTCGCTATTGCCCCACGCGCCAGACGCTACGCCTTGCAGTGATAGGCGCTGCGCGCGGTCCGAGGGCTCACTGCTTTTCCGTTTCTCAATGAGCAACCGTGCGCGCTTGCTATTGCAACACCGCAACATTGAGCGCAATTCCGTGCGCATGAGCATGGTGAGGATTCGGGAAGGATTTCGCGCACTGTCACGCTGTGGCGCCGCGGTTCTGCGACCGCTTTGCGTGAAAAAGATCACTCGCACTCAACCAAACGGACTAGTCCAAAAGGCCTGGTCCGTTAGCAACCGGGTAACATAATAATGTCTTGCCGTCATCAGTGTTTTCCCCTATTGTTGTGTGTGAATTGTTTGGTGTGTTTGAGTCAGGTGTGGCAATTGGCGGCCGCTCGCCAAGCGCAATGGGACGCCGGCGGGTTGCAATGGGACAGTTGAAGCGTCGCGCAGTGGATACGCCATCCGGAAAAAAAGAGACGGTGGTCCGCCCGGCGATGTAAGATCGGGCCGCGCGACCAGCGGTAAAGAAGCACCAAGGGAATCGCATGACGGCGTCAGGGCGCTGGTCAGGGCAAGATTTCATTTGGGTCTTGGGGAGTCTCTCCCAGATCCACCGTATTCCGTTTGACCCCGCGCTTACCCTGCAGCAATTCCCGCCGCCCTATAGCCTGGTTACGCTGACCGAAGCTGCGCGCGCGCTCGGCTTTCGCGTCGGCGAGTCGGCGACCCCGTCAGGGGCGGCGTTCGAGAAAATGCACTTTCCCTGCGTTGCGTTCCTGCGCACCGAAGCCGCCTCAGCCGCTCCTGCGCCCGAGCCGGCGGCGCAGTCAGGCGCAGGCGCGCCCGAAACCTCCGCCGACGAAGCGCCGGCACCCCGTCCCGCGCTGCTGATCAAGGCTGACGCCGAGCGCCTGCTGTACTTTGTGTCGGGCGAGCAGGCGCCCAGGACGGTCGCCCTCGCAGAAGCGCAAAGCTTGTTCGAACCCGGGCTTCTACTCGTCGCCCACGAAGCCAAGCAGGAAGCCTTGTCGCCGGACGACCCGGTGGGCGCGGCCGGAGCACCGAAATTCGGTTTCCGCTGGTTCGCGGCCGAGCTGTTCCGGCACAAGCGTGTCTGGCGCGAGGTGCTGTCCGCTTCCTTATTTATCCAGCTTCTCGCGCTGACCACGCCGCTGTTTACCCAGGTGGTCATCGACAAAGTCGTGGTGCACCAGACCACCAGCACCCTGGTGGTGATCGCATCGGGGCTGGGCATGTTCATGCTGTTTTCCGCGGGCATGAGCTGGCTGCGCCAGTACATGGTGCTGCACACCGGCAATCGTGTGGACGCCGTTCTGGGGAGCCAGGTGTTCCGCCACCTGTTGCGCCTGCCTATGACCTATTTCGAGCAGCGCCCGACCGGGACCTTGGTGGCGCGCGTGCACGCGGTCGAGACCATCCGCGAGTTCATGGCCGGGGCGGCCGTGTCGCTGTTGCTCGACTTCCCGTTCCTCGTGATATTTCTCGCCGTGATGTTCGCCTATAGCTGGCAGCTCTCGCTCATCGCGGTCGGCTGCTTGAGCCTGATCGCCGTCGCGAGCGTGCTCGTCACCCCGCTGTTCCGCGCGCGGCTGAACCAGCAGTTCCTGCTCGGCGCGCGCAACCAGTCGTTCCTGACCGAGTACGTCGTCGGCATGGAGACGGTGAAATCGCTGCAGATGGAGCCGCGGCTGGAAACGCGCTATGACGACTATCTCGCGAGCTACCTCGCGGCAGGCTTTTCCACCCGGCAGATCTCCAACACCTACAACGTCGTCGCCAACGCGGTGGAGCAGGGCATGACGCTCGCCATCCTGTGTGCGGGCGCGCTGCTGGTGATGCAGAACGACGGCTTCACCATCGGCATGCTGGTCGCGTTCCAGATGTTCGCTTCGCGCCTGTCGCAGCCCATGCTGCGTTTGGCCGGCCTGTGGCAGGAATTCCAGCAGGCGAACATTGCGGTGAAGCGCCTGGGCGACATCATGGACGCCCCGGCCGAGCCCTATGCGCTCACACCGTCGAGGACGGCGGAAGGGATTGCGGAAATCCGCATGAACGACTTGAGCTTTCGCTACTCGCCCGAGCACCCCTATCTGTATCGTAATTTGAATCTCGTTCTGAAGCCCGGCAAGCTCACCGTGCTCTCCGGCCCCTCGGGCTGCGGCAAGAGCACTCTGGCAAAACTCTTGCTTGGCTTCTACCAGCCCTCGGACGGGCAGATCAGCATCGATGGGCGCGACATCCGCAACTTTTCCGCCAACGAACTGCGCCAGTATTACGGCGTCGTTCCGCAGGAAACCTACCTGTTCTCGGGCTCGATCTACGAAAACCTGATCGCCGCGAGCCCGCATGCGGGCTTCAGCAACATCGTCGAGGCGTGCAAGATCGCCGAGATCCACGACGTGATCGAAAAGCTGCAAAACGGATACAACACGCCGATCGGCGAACACGGGGCGGGGCTTTCGGGTGGGCAGAAGCAAAGGATCGCGATTGCGCGCGCGCTGCTGAAGCGGCCGAAGATACTGATATTCGACGAGGCGACCAGCAGTCTCGACCAGACCACGGCGGAGCAGTTCGCGCGCACCATCAACCAGCTTAAGGGCAAGGTAACGATGCTGTTCATTGCGCATCAGATACCGAATGGCTTGAAGGTG
>JAKAMD010000375.1 GCA_021823875.1 Pseudomonadota bacterium
CGTCGATCACACGTTGCGGCGGCAATTCGATGAGGCATTGGCTGTCGCTGTCGAGCCGCCGCTCGCAACCCTCGAGCTGACACGGCGTGCATGGCAGCGCGTTCTGCACCAGCCAGACATTGCCACGCTGCTGGATGCTGCCGGCTGCCTTCCACGGGGTGTCGAGGCCACCGGCCGGCCACGGCCCCCACAGCCGCGGATCGGTCGGACCGAAGAGCGCGACGGTTGGGCAATCGGTGGCCGCGGCGAGATGGGTAACCGACGTATCCGGCCCGACATAGACCCGCGCCTTGTTGAGCAAGCCGGTCAGTTGCGCCCAATCGAGCCGGCCATCCAGACGCAGCGGCATATCCGGCCCCGCGCCCCAAACCGCATCGAGATAGCGCCGCTCGGCTTCCGCCGGCCCGCCGGTCGCGATAACCGTCAGGCCCCGCGCCGCCAAGGCCGCGGCCAGCGCGCGCCAGCCCGCGATGGTCCATTGTTTGTAGCGATACATCGGCGCCGCATGGATGACGGCATAAGGGGTATCGGGAACGAGCGGGGAAGCGTCTGCGCGCGGCGTCACCAGTTCAGGAACCCGGGCGATGCCGAGCGCGTCGGCCAATTGCAGCATCTCTTCGACGCGATGCACGCCGCGCGCGATGCCGATACTGCGCTGCAGGCTGTGTTTTTTGATACGTCCGCCGAAATCATCGGACACCGGCCCCACCCGCACACGCCCCGCGATCCACGCGAAGAAAGTCGGACGGTCCCCACCTTGGGTCGAGACGGCGAGTGCATAGCGATTCCACAGCCGCGCCGCCAACGCGAGGCTCTGTGCGGGTGACGGCCGCGCCGGCATGGTCAGCACGGTATCGATATCGGGATTGCCGGCGAGAATGCCGGCGGTATCGGCGAACACCAACGCGTCGATGACCGCGTCCGGCCAGGCCCGGCGCACGCTGCGGATCAGCGGTGTCGTCAGCAGCACGTCGCCGAGCCGGCGTAAGGCGATCACCAGGATGCGCGGCCGTGCTGGAAGCTCGAGCCGGTTCATGGCCCGCGTGCCGCGCGCATGGCCTTCGCCGTTCCCTCGCCTTGCGCGTGCGCCTGCCGTTGCATCATGCCGGCTGCAACGCCGAAGCCGACGACAAAGAGCCAGCCCTCGGTGAAATCGAAGATAAACGAATTGAACAGCGAGCCGACCATGTTCTGGATCACCATCACCAGGCCGATCCACGCCACCAGCCCGCCGCCCCGGAACGCCAGCAGTTGCGCGACCCACATCGCCCACAGCACGGTCATGCCGAGGAACCCAAGCTGAATGCCGACCGCGAAAGTCTGGTTATGCGGATTCGTGGAAATCACGCCGCGGGCGCCAGTATGCCCCACCGCCGAGCGCCGGAACAGGTCGGTGATCGAGCCGGTACCGTGCCCGATGAGTGGCGCGCTGCGAATAAAGCCAATGGATTTGGTCCAGAAAACGATGCGTTCGCCCGTCGAGGTAATCGCGTTTTGTTGCTCGAAGGCCGTGGTCTGCGTGAACAGCGTGTTCACGAGATGACGCAGATAGGGCGATGCCGCCCACAACGCCACGGCCAGCACGAGCCCCGCCGCCCCGGCGCCAACTAATCCTTTCCAGCCAAAGCGCCACAGCCCGTAAGCGAGCACCAGCGCCGGAATGATCACCAGCGTGGTCCGGCTGCTAGTGATGAAAAAGATGTCGCTGAGAAACGCGAGCGCGAGAACGGCCAGCGCCGCGGATTTTAGCCAGCGGCGTTCAACCGCACGTTCAAAAGCGAGATGAAGCAGTGCTGCCGAGCACATGGCGAATTCCGCGCTCTGCACGATATAGCTTTTGACCGCGACGCCCGCGTCGTGCGAGCCCCTTGGCAAATTCGGCCAGAGCGTGACCACCCAAGACGCGATCAGCAGCGCCACACAGCCAATCAGAAAACCGGCGAAGACCCGATAACCGAAATCCGAGCGGCGGAATTGCGCCATCAAGAATGGGATCACCAGGAGCTTGGCAAATCCGTCCAAGCCGCCCCACCGCGCGTGCCAGCTCACATCGGCCCATGCCATACCGACCACGCCCAGCAGAACCAGCAACACGGGCAAGCCGCCGGCGACGGTCATGAGCTGGCGGCGCATATCGGGCCAACTCAGCGTCGGGATGAGGGCGATGAGCCACAGCACCAGCAGGATTCCGGTCGCGGAGGTCGACCACGGCAGCGACACGGCCACGGCGACAGCTAGCCAGTCGGCAACCCCGGCGAGCCGTGTCCGGTCCAAACGGATTGCAATTGCACTTCCCGCCATCGATCAATCCCTCGCCATTGTCTTCGACGGAGCAGCCTTGAGCGCTGACAAGCCGCGCTGCGCCTTGATGGCGTTGCTGCCGATAACGTTGGAGAGCTTACGCTCGTTCTCCGGCAGCCAGCGCCGATCGGCCTCCTTGTGCCACAAGTGCACGACGGCAGTGGCAAAGGTGCCGTCCTTGCGGCGAACACCGGCACGCAGCAGACGCACGATTATATCGGAATCCTCCTTGCCCCAGCCGCTATAGGCGGCGTCGAAACCGTCGACGCGGTCGAGATCGGAGCGCCAGACCGCGAGATTGCACGAGCGCGCGCCCTGCCACTGACGCTGCCGTACATACCGGACTGGCCCGAGCGGTAGACGCAGCAACGCCATCACACGGTTGACGCCACCGCGCCAGCGTTGCCTAAACCAGTCCGCCACACTCCAAATCTCCGGCGTCAGCCCCTCGCGCAATACCTTCTCGGTTAGTTCGCGCGACAGCAGCACCCGATTGCCGGTGACGAAATAGCCCGGCTGGGCCAGTCGGCGGTGAATCGCGACGAAATCCGGTCGCACGATGCAATCGCCGTCGAGGAAGATGCAGTAGGCGCCGCGCGCCGCCAGGATCGCACGATTGCGGATCTCCGCCGCCCGGAAGCCCTGGTCCTCGTGCCAGACATGTGCCAGCCGGCGTCCGACATTGCCCTGCCAGGTTTCAATCAGCGCGGCCGTCCGAGAGCCGGAACCATCATCGGCAACCACCACTTCGAAATTCTTGTCGGACTGCGCCGCCAGCGAACGCAACACCGCATCCAGCGCGTCTTCGTGATTGTAGGTCGACACGATAACCGAAATAAGGCCGGCCATGGATGGTTCCTGCGACGGGGTGCGCGTCATCGCTTGTCGTGACGACTCGCCAGCCAAGCCTTCATGTACTTGTAATAGGTCCCTTCCGCATTGGCGACCGCCAGCAGGAATCCCTCCCGCCCATCGAGAAAACCGCCACGCAGAAAATAGGTCTTGATGAAGGCATAGAGGCCACGCGCGATCCCGCTCATGAACGAAACACGGCGCCCGGCGGAAACCAGCATTTCGGCATTGGCCGTCGAATACCTGTCCACACGCGAGAGCGCATCCTCCAGCCGAATGACAGGCACGTGCAGCAGCGGCTCGTTAAGCCGGGCGACGGCTCCCTGACAGATGACGCGTTCGTGCACGAGGTCGTCGCTGAAGCGCGCCTGCTCGCGGCGAAACAGGCGCAGCACGTAATCCGGATACCAGCCCGAATGCTTCATGAAGCGCCCGCAGAAGCTCGAAAGCCGCGGCATCTCGTAGCCGTCGACACCCGGTTGCGCCATCGCGTGCTGCATCGCTGCGGCCAGCGCCGGCGTCACCCGTTCGTCGGCGTCGATGGCTACCACCCAGTCGCCACGCGCGAGCGATAACGCGAAATTCTTTTGGGCGCCGAAGCC
>JAKAMD010000376.1 GCA_021823875.1 Pseudomonadota bacterium
AGGGGCGCTGCCCCCGCATCTTCTTGGCGTCGCGCTCCATCACTTCGAGCGAAGCGCCGACATAAGGCGCGAGATCGACCTTGTTGATCACCAAGAGATCGGAGCGCGTGATGCCCGGCCCGCCCTTGGACGGGATCTTGTCGCCGGCCGCGACGTCGATGACGTAGATCGTGAGGTCGGCGAGCTCGGGCGAAAAGGTCGCGGCCAGATTGTCGCCGCCGGATTCGATCAGCACGAGATCGAGATCGGGAAACTTGGCGCGCATCTCGGCAACCGCGGCGAGATTGATCGAGGCATCCTCTCGGATCGCGGTATGCGGGCAGCCGCCGGTCTCCACGCCCGCGATGCGCTCGGCCGGCAGCGCGCCGGAACGCACCAGATAGTCAGCGTCCCATTTGGTGTAGATGTCATTGGTGATGGCGGCGATCTGATACTTGTCGCGCAACTTCTTGCACAGCGCGTCCATCAGTGCGGTCTTGCCGGAGCCGACCGGCCCACCGACGCCGACGCGCAAGGGTCCATGAAAATTGGGACCATGGGGATTGCTGGCCATCAGAACCTCATCGGGACAAGCGATCCTTTGCGTCACCCATCGGGCTTTCCGGGTCAAGAGCCGCGATGACAGACCGTCAAGATCGGAACAGGCGGGTATACTGGGTTTCGTGGCGGGCGGAAGCGAGGTCGGCGCGGAACGCTGCGGCGCCGAGATCGTCGAGTGTGCCGGCCAGCGCACGACGCGCGGTGGCAGCCACCACGTCTTCCAGCGCCGCCAGCACGCGCTGGCCGTCGGTCTGCCCGAGCGGGATCAGCCGCACCCCGGCGCTGACCCAATTGGCGGCAAGCGCCTGCAGGAACGCGGCGAGCGCAGGCTCAAGCGCGATGCCGTGGCCGGCGGCAGCAACCGCCACAGCCACCGGATAGGCGACCGGGCCGTCCCAGACCTGCGCGAGCCGATCGAACGCAGGCGTGGGCCAAGCCGCCTGCGTCGCCGCCACGAAAGCGTTGCCCTGCGCGGTGGTTTCCAGGTGGCGCTCCTTGCTGGGCGCCAGCGCGGCGGCAAGCTCGGCGAGCTCGCGTAGCGTCTTGTCGTCGTCCACCGTTACCGCGCGATGCGTTGCCGCCAACAGCACGGCGTCGCAATAGCCGGCACCGTCGGAAAGCATGGTGGCGAGCCACGCTTTAAGCGTCCCGGCGTCCCTGATGTCGCCGGCCTCCACCGCCCATTCGATGCCGCTCGAATAGGAGAAGGCGCCGACCGGATAGGACGGCGACAGCCAGGCCATCAGGCGATAGAGGGCGGGGGAAGCCAAATCCTCCCGCTCACTTCCGCGGAGCGCCGTTCGCTTTTTACCTGCCATGGTCATGCTCATGATGCTCATGTGCCCGCCCGCTTGGCTCCGGATCGAACGGCGCTTCAAGCGTGTGTAGATGCGCGCCGAGGCCACGCAGCATGTCCTCCAAAACATGATCGCGGCGGATGCGGATCTTGTTGCCGACGATCTGCACATCAGTGTGGCGGTTGCCGAGATGCCAGGCGAGCCGGACGAATTCGTTGGGCGTGTGGGCCGCGATTTCGATCAGGGCTTCCGGGGCGCCGGCAACCAGCACGATCGAGCCGTCGTCGAGCAGCAGGCCGTCGCCGTCGCGTAAAGTCACCGGCTTCGCGAAATCGAGCAGGAAGTCGGTGCCCATTTCGCCGGTCAGCACAATGCGTCGGCGGTTACGCTCGTTCGCCTCGAGCACGACGCGGTCACACGCGCGCGATATCTCCCACGCACCCGCCTGTCTGATCTGCGCAACCCGACGCAAAGTCTCGGCTCCCTTCACAGCAGCGCCGCCATTATGCCATGAAGGCCGCCCACACGGCACCGCTTGATTCCCCAAGGAGCGTCTTTACCCATGCACTCGTTACGCGTCACAGCCCTCGTGCTCGCCTTTTTCATGCTCGGCACTGCGGCGTGGGCCGCCTCGCCGACCGGCCTGTGGCTGACGCAAAAGGGCGACGCGCGCATCCACGTCGCCAAGTGCGGAAAATCGCTGTGCGGCACGATCATCTGGATCAAGGACACCATCGATCCAAAGACGGGCAAGCCGCCGGTCGACGAAAGCAATCCCGATCCGGCCAAGCGCAACCGCAGGATTGTCGGCATTCGCATTTTCTCAATGGCTCCGGACGGTCACGGCGGCTGGGCGGGCGGTATCTACAATTCCGACGACGGCCAGACCTACGCCGGCAAGGTCAGCCTGCGGGACGCCAACACGCTGCAGGTCGACGGCTGCGTTGGCGCGATTTGCGGCGGCGAGGCATGGAGCCGCGTCCACAGGTAAGGCATCAGAACAAGAAGTAGCGCTGCGCCATCGGCAGAACCTCCGCGGGCGCGCAGGTCAAGAGCTCGCCGTCAGCGCGCACCTCGTAGGTTTCCGGATCGACCTCGATCTCCGGGGTCGCGCCGTTGTGGATCATGTTTTTCTTGCCGATGGTCCGCGTCTTCTCCACCGCCACGAACTGCTTCTCGACGCCGAGTTGCTTGCGCAAGGTCGAACGCGCCGCCGCCTTGGAGACGAACACCAGCGACGACGCCGTCAACGCCTTACCGAAGGCGCCGAACATCGGCCGGTAATGCACCGGCTGCGGCGTCGGGATCGATGCGTTGGGATCGCCCATCTGCGCCGCCACGATCGAGCCGCCCTTGATGATCATGTCGGGCTTGACGCCGAAAAAGGCCGGCGACCACAGCACCAGGTCGGCAAGCTTGCCCTTCTCGACCGAACCGATGTGCTTCGACACGCCGTGCGCGATCGCGGGATTGATGGTGTATTTCGCGACGTAGCGTTTGGCGCGGAAATTATCGTTGTCGCCCTTCTCTTCTTTCAGCCGCCCGCGCTGCTTCTTCATCTTGTCGGCGGTCTGCCAGGTGCGGATGATCACTTCACCCAGACGGCCCATGGCCTGACTGTCCGACGACATCATCGAGAGCGCGCCGATGTCGTGCAGGATATCTTCGGCCGCGATGGTTTCCTTGCGGATGCGGCTTTCGGCGAAGGCCAAGTCCTCCGGGATCGACGGATCGAGATGGTGGCACACCATCAACATGTCGAGATGCTCGTCGATGGTGTTCTTGGTGAACGGCCGCGTCGGATTGGTCGAGGACGGCAGCACGTTCTTGAGACCCGCGACCTTGATGATGTCGGGCGCGTGACCGCCGCCGGCACCCTCGGTGTGGAAGGCGTGGATGGTGCGGCCCTTGAACGCCTTGATGGTGTCCTCGACGAAGCCTGACTCGTTCAGCGTGTCGGTATGGATCATCACCTGCACGTCGTAATCGTCGGCGACCGACAGACAACAGTCGATGGCCGCAGGCGTCGTGCCCCAGTCCTCGTGCAGCTTGAGCGAACAGGCGCCGGCCTTGACCATCTCCTCCAGCGCCGCCGGCCGCGACGCGTTGCCCTTGCCGGCAAAGCCGAGGTTGACCGGGAAGGCGTCCGCCGCCTGGATCATGCGCGCGATGTGGAACGGACCGGGCGTGCAGGTAGTGGCATTGGTGCCGGCGGCCGGTCCCGTGCCGCCGCCGAGCATAGAAGTAACGCCGCTCATCAGCGCTTCTTCCACCTGCTGCGGGCAGATGAAATGGATGTGCGTGTCGAAGCCGCCGGCCGTCAAAATTTTTCCTTCACCAGCGATGATCTCGGTGCCCGGACCGATGATGATGGTGACGCCCGGCTGAATGTCGGGATTGCCGGCCTTGCCGATC
>JAKAMD010000377.1 GCA_021823875.1 Pseudomonadota bacterium
GAGGTCGGCGGGCTCGCCAATCAACTCGCCGCCCATATGGGCTTTGCGCCCGCCGAGGTGGAGCGGGTCGGGCGCTTCTGGCGCGCGACTTCGATGGCGCAGCGCGAGGGTCTGAAAGCGGTGCAGTTGTTCGAGGCCGTCGAGCGCGGCGAGATCAAGGCACTTTGGGTGATGGCGACGAATCCGGCGGTGTCGCTGCCACGCGCCGGCGCGGTGCGGGAGGCTTTGCGCAAGCTCGATCTGTTCGTGGTGTCGGAGAACGTTGCATCCCACGATACGGTCAGCGCCGGCGCCCATATCTTGCTGCCCGCGGCCGCCTGGGGCGAGAAGGACGGCACCGTCACCAATTCCGAACGGCGCATCTCGCGCCAGCGGCCGTTCCTGCCCTTGCCGGGCGAAGCCAAGCCCGACTGGTGGATCGTCAGCCAGGTGGCGCTGCGCATGGGTTTCACGCATGCCTTCGATTATGCGTCGCCGGCCGATATTTTCCGCGAGCATGCGGCGCTGTCGGCGTTCGAAAACGAGGGCGCGCGCGATTTCGATCTCGGCGCGCTGGCGGATCTCAGCAACGACGAATTCAACGCGCTCAATCCCGTGCAGTGGCCGGCGCGCGCCGGCCGCATGCCCGGCGAAACGCGTTTCTTCGCGCAAGGTGGTTTCTATGCGGCGGATGGCAAGGCGCGGCTGATCGCGCCGGCGCCGCCGCGGCCGCGTGCGCCGGTCTCGGCGGAATTCCCGCTGCGGCTCAATACCGGGCGCGTGCGCGACCAGTGGCACACCATGACCCGCTCCGGGCTGAGCGTACGGCTCGCCCATCACACGCCGGAGCCCCAGGTCGAGGTGCATCCCGACGATGCCGCGACGCATCGCCTAACGCACGGCGGCTTCGCGCGATTGCGCTCGATGCACGGCGAATGCGTGCTCAAGGTCGTCGTCAGTGCGGGCCAGCAGCGCGGCTCGCTGTTCGCGCCGATCCATTGGAACGCCGAGACCGCATCGTCTGCGCGCGTCGGCGAATTGGTGGCGCCGGTGACCGATCCCTATTCGGGGCAGCCGGAGGCCAAGGCGACGCCGGCTGCCATTGAGCCAGTCACCTTTGCCTACCGCGGTTTCGCTTTGACGCGGATGCTGCTGTCGCCGGCGGAGAGCTGGTGGGCGCGCGTGGCGGTAACGAACGGTCACGGCCTGCTGCTGGCGAGCAATGAACCGCCGGCGCGCTGGCGCGAAACGGCGCAGCGCCTGTTCGCAGGCGCCGAGCTCGCCGAATATCTCGATGAGCCGCGCGGGCTCTACCGTATCGCTGGTTTCATCGAAGGAAGGCTGGCCGGTTGCTTGTTCATCGGTCCGGCGGAAACGGCGCCGGTTTGGGACGCGGTGAAAGCGCTGTTCGAGGCGGAAACGCTGGGAGAGGCGGAGCGGCGCGCGGTGCTGTCGGGCAAATCGACCGACGGGATAGCCGATCCCGGCCCGGTGATCTGCGCCTGTTTCGGCGTCGGGCTCAATACCATCCGCACCGCGATCGCGAGCGGCGCGGCCGCCGATGTGGCCGCGATCGGCGCCGCGCTACGCGCCGGCACCAATTGCGGCTCCTGCCTGCCAGAACTGAAGAGGATCGTTAGCCGTGAGAAGCTTGCGCAAACCGCTTGAGACCAAGACGCCGCGCCTGGGCGCGTTGGCGCGGCTGCCGGTGTTTTTCGCGCTCACCGGCAAGCGCGCCGTGCTCGCCGGCGGCACGCAAGCTGCAGCCTGGAAGGCGGAACTGCTGTCGGCTGCCGGTGCGCGCGTCGATGTCTATGCGCAAGAGGTCTCGCCGGAATTGCGGCAGCTTGCCGACGCGCCGCCGGGCGGCGCCGTCGCGCTGCATGACCGGGCGTGGGCAGCGGACGATTTCGCCGGTGCCGCCATCGCGGTCGGCGCCTGCGAGGACGATGCCGACGCCGAAGCTTTCGCGCGGGCCGCGCGCGCGGCGGGTGTGCCGGTTAATGTCATCGACAAGCCAGCGTTCTGCGATTTTTCCTTCGGCTCGATCGTCAATCGTTCGCCGCTGGTGATTGGCATTTCGACCGACGGTGCAGCGCCGGTGTTCGCGCAAGCAATCCGTGCCAAGCTTGAAGCGTTGCTGCCCAACGGCTTCGCCGCCTGGACCGCTGCCGCCGCGCGCTGGCGCGAGGCCGTGATGGGCGCGGGTCTGTCGTCTTCCGGGCGGCGGCGGTTCTGGCAAATATTCACGGCCCATGCGGTCAACCATCCCGAGCAAACTCCGGCGCAAACCGATTTCGATAACTTTATTGATGCCGTCAAAGGGCTGGGTGCGCGCGTCAAGCACGGCTCGGTGACGCTGGTCGGCGCCGGCCCCGGCGATCCCGAATTGCTGACGCTGCGCGCGGTACGCGCCATGCAGAGCGCCGACGTCATCCTTTTTGACGAACTGGTGTCGGCTGAGGTGCTCGATTTCGCGCGGCGCGAGGCGAAGAAGATCTTGGTCGGCAAGACCGGCCACGGTCCGTCCTGCAAGCAGGAAGAGATCAATACGCTGATGGTCACGCTGGCGCGGCAGGGCCGGCGCGTGGTGCGGCTCAAGGGCGGCGATCCGCTCGTGTTCGGCCGCGCGGGCGAGGAGATCGACGCTTGCCGGGCGGCCCATGTGCCGGTCGAGATTGTGCCAGGCATCAGCGCCGCGCAAGGCGCTGCCGCAACGCTGACAGTGCCGCTGACCGATCGCGCCCACGCGCGCCGCCTTCAATACATCACCGGCCATAGCCGGAACGGCGATCTCCCCGGGGACATCGACTGGAAAAGCCTCGCCGACGGAGCCACCACCACGGCAATCTACATGCCGACGCGCACGTTCGAAGCGCTTGTAACGCGCGCTTTGGCGGAAGGTCTCGATTCGGAGATGCCGGCGCTCGCCATTGCGCGCGCTACCCGGCCCGATCAGCAGGTCGTCATCGCGCCGATCGGCGAATTGCCGCAACGCATCGCCCAAGCCGAACTGCCCGGGCCAATTCTGATTATCGTGGGACGCATCTGTCGGCGCGCTGGCGCAAATACGGCGCCGCTATCTGCTGAAACGATCGGCAATGAGCTGCAAGCAGTTCAGCGATGTCTCTGAGACTGTGCTCTGGCTTGGCCCGACTATCGCGCACCGCAGGGATAGGGCAACACGATTGCGGTTGCCTCCTATAGGAGGACGTGGATGAATTCGCGGGCTTACGCTTAGGAGTTCGTCTTCTGCGCTGCGGATGGAGCCCAGAAGTATCTCAACCACGACGAACGGCGACGCTTGCTCGCGACGGCGGCAAAGCTTTTGCAAGACCGCGTAGTTTTCGTGCAGACCCTCGCTCGGAGCGGCATGCGCGTCCGCGAGTTGCTTACGCTCGCCGCATCTTTTTAGATCGGGCGCGGTACTATTGCGATCGGCACGCTGAAATGCCACTGTCATTTGATGCGAGAGGTGCCGATCCCGCCTTCGCTGATAGGGACATTCGACAAACACCTCTTGCCCGCGACGAGGCAGGCCGACACAGCGCTTGCCGATGCCTTAGCCAGAGATAGAGCTAGAGCGCTCTGCATTTAGGTTGATGCATATCCGGCGGTTTTGAAGTAGTTGGCGCATTCCTGTGGCGTGAAGCGGCCGAGGAACTGACCGATGGCGGCAGAGATGGCGTCGACGGTTCGCGCGGCGGCTTTGCGCAGCAGCGTCTTGAGCTTGGCGAAGACCTGTTCGATCGGGTTCATGTCGGGGGAGT
>JAKAMD010000026.1 GCA_021823875.1 Pseudomonadota bacterium
ACGGCTTCGCTAACGGCCTCGCGCGCACCGACGCCGCGGTGCATGAGTGGCTGGGGCTCGTGGTCTATTGGCTCACTGGCCGCACCAGCGAATTGTTGCCAGGCCCGCGTTCGGGTTGAAAACCGCGACGCCGTGTGCGGCGCGCGGTTGATTGTTAAATCGCCGTCATATCCGTATCATTTTCAGCAATGGGCGATTCGGGCGCCCGAGTTCGCGTCAAGCGTTCTCGCGCATCATGAAAGTGACGTTTCATGAGGGAGCCAGCCCGTGGTGCCGCATTTTCTTTTTCCGAACCGTTCGTCGCCGCCGGCGCGAGATGCCGACGGCGGGAACTTTAGCCTTGATCTCGACCGTGAGGAAATCGTCACTGCCATTGCCACCGTGTTGGCCGTGTTGGTGGTGGCGGCGATCGCTGCCTTGATGGGCATGAGTTGACGCGGGCCTCCGCTGGCGCGGGGCGACCGCTTTTGGCGATCACGGGCCGAAGGCTTTGCGCGAATCCGAAGCGAACTGCCGGCGCCACATCACGATCAGGGTGCCTAGCGTCGTGACGACGAGCGGCACCGGCCCGAGGAACCAGCCGAGGTAACCGAGCGCGAAGAAGAAGGCGCGCTGGCCGCGGTTGAAGTGCCGGCCTGCGTCGGCCGAGACCAGCGCCGCGCGATGCGCGAAGGCGCGCGCGGCGGGGGTATCTTTTTCCGCCATAGGCGGTGATGCGCCAACCATGATGGCGAAATAGTTGAACAGCCGGTACGACCAGGCGAATTTGAAGAAGGCGTAGACGAAGATGACGAGCAGCCCCATCATCTTCAGTTCCCACAATTCGCGCGAGGGCGCGATGCCGAACGGCAATTCGGCGATCACCGGCAGTACGGCCTCGCTCGAGCGCAGCAACGTCAGCGTGGCGCCGATGGCGATCAGGCTGGTGGAGGCGAAGAAGGCCGTGCCGTTTTGCAAAGCGGCGGTGATCTGCGCGTCGAACATGCGCATGTCGCGCGCCAGCATGCGCTCCATCCATTCGTCGCGATAGGCGTTCATCAGCGCGTTGAGGCCGCTGCGGCCCTTGGCGGTCTTTTCGATCACCAGCGAATAGCTGAGCCAGGCGGCGATGAAGCAGGCGAGGGCGGCGATGTCGGGCCAGGTGAGCGCGCTCATGGCCGGGTATGGTGCCCGCCCGGCGGCTTTTCTTCAACTGAAGGCAGGGGCTTCATCCCGCCTCCGCCGCAAAGAGCTGGGGACAGCATGGGCCTCGACCCGGCCGGCATGCTATTGACCGTCCCCCGCCCGGCGCCGCTAGGCTGGGACGACCGACCGCCCCGCCGCCAGGGGCCGGAGTAAGCCGGAGCAGGAGCCGCGATGCCGCAGACCATTACCACCGGATACAAGGCGCTGTGCGAGGCCGCCGAGCGCGAAGTCGAGACGCTGCCGACCGAGGAGGCGATCAAGCTCGCCGGCCGCGACGACACCGTGCTGATCGACATCCGCGACATCCGCGAATTGGCGCGCGAAGGCCGGGTGCCGGGCGCCTTCCATTGCCCGCGCGGCATGCTGGAGTTCTGGATCGATCCGTCGAGCCCTTATTACAAGCCGGTGTTCGGCCAGGATAAGAAATACGTGTTCTTCTGCGCCGGGGGCTTGCGTTCGGCGCTCGCCGCGCAGACCGCACAGAAGATGGGGCTGAAACCGGTCGCCCATATCCGCGGCGGCTTCGGTGCTTGGCGCAAGGCGGGCGGTCCGGTCGAGCCGCCGGAGACCATGCCAGGCGAGCAGAAGTCGGCGTGACACTCATTTGTCGGACTGTTGCAGCCGATCAAAACAATTCGCTTGCGCGGTGGTGCGCGCTTTCGCACGCTCGTGTGCAGCGGGATTGCGGCTAGGAGATTGAAGCGTGGCGCTCACATTGGTCATCGGTAATAAAAACTATTCGTCCTGGTCGCTGCGGCCGTGGATCGCCATGAAGGTGGCCGGCATCGGTTTCGAGGAAATCATCATTCCGCTCTATGAGCCGGGTAGCCGCGAGCAGATCCTGAAATATTCGCCAGCCGGCAAGGTGCCGGTGCTGATCGACGGCGACACCGCGATCTGGGAATCGCTCGCCATCCTCGAATATCTCGCCGACAAGTTTCCCGCCGCCCACCTGTGGCCGGCGGACCCGGTCGCCCGTGGCGGCGCGCGCTCGATCTCATGCGAGATGCATGCCGGCTTCCAGGCGCTGCGCCGCGGCTGCACCATGAATCTGTGGCTGCCGGTGAAATCGCGCCCGCAGGGCGATGATGTGATGGCCGACGTCGCCCGCATCGAGGCAATCTGGCGCGAGACTCGCGCGCGCTTCGGCAAGGGCGGGCCGTTCCTGTTCGGCCCGTTCGGCGCGGCCGACGCCATGTATGCGCCGGTGGTGGCGCGCTTTAACACCTATGGGCTTCCGGTCGTTGCCGATACGCGCGCCTATATGGACGCGGTCATGGCCCTGCCGGCTTGGGCCGAATGGACCGCGGCGGCGATGAAAGAGCCCTGGATCATGCAGCACAACGAGCCGGATTGGCCGCTGGTGCGCGGGATGCCGATTTCCGCATAACGAAATCCGGATTGTGAACTAATTGTAAGATTCAACGGCCATTTAGGGCATTGCGCGTCCCAAATTTTGTCAAGATTATGCGGACTATCCGCGCATCCTTTCACGGCGACACGCCGTGTTTCCATTTCGGGGGCGGCGTTCTTCTGGCGGGGTCTTACGGCTCCGCACGGAGTTGCTCGCCATGCGCTATCGCTCTATCGCCCTGATTGGATTGCTCGCCGCGCTTGCGGCGCCGACCTTCGCTTCCGCCGACACGACACGGCCCGACGTCAAGGGTCTCTATCTGATGACCGATTATCCGGCGGTCACCGTGCAGCCGGGTACCACCTCCACCTTGAACTTGAACCTGCGCAATTACGGGCTCGCGCCCGAGCGCCTCAAGCTGGCGGTGGCCGGCGTGCCGAAAGGCTGGACCGCGACCTTGCTTGGCGGCGGCCAGCCGATTGCCGCTGCCATGCCTGCGACCGATAACAGTGTCGCTCTCGATCTGCGCCTCGATGTCCCGAAGGATGCGGCCATCGGCAGCCACACGCTTACGGTCAGCGCCGATGGGCCGAACGGCGCCCATGTCACGCTGCCGCTGGAGGTGAGCCTCGCCAAGCAATTGCCGGCCAAGCTGTCGTTGCAGCCGCAGCTTCCCGAACTGCGCGGCAATTCAAGCTCCGACTTCTCCTATACGATGACCATCAAGAACGACAGCGGCAAGAAGCTGCTGGTGAGCCTGGCCGCCGACGCGCCGCGCAATTTCGACGCGTCCTTCACCGAGGCTTACGGCACCCAGCAACTCACCGCCGTTCCGGTCGATGCCGGTAAGACCAAGGACATCAAGCTCAAGGTAACGCCGCCCTCGACCGTCGATGCCGGCCATTACCCGGTCACCGTGCACATCGCGGCCGACGGCGCCAAGGCTTTGGCTAAGGTCTCGCTCGACATCACCGGTCAACCCAAGCTCGACATTACCGGCCGGCAGGGCCTGCTGTCGGCGCGCGCCACCGCCGGCAAGCAGAGCGTGGTGCCGATCGAGATCAGCAACACCGGCACCGCGCCGGCCGAGAATATCAAGCTCACGTCGAGCGCGCCGGACGGCTGGAAGGTCGAGTTCAATCCCAAGACCATCGACCGCATCGCGCCCAACCAGCACAAGGAAGTGCAGGCGTTGATCACGCCGCCGGACAAGGCGATTGCCGGCGACTACGCTACCTCGCTCACCGCCTCCTCGCGCGGGGAAACCGGTGACGCCAGCTTCCGCGTCACGGTGACCACTTCGACCATGTGGGGCATCGCCGGCGTCGGCATCATCGGTGCCGCGCTGCTGATCATGGTGGGCGCGGTCGCGCGCTTCGGCCGGCGATGAGTAAGCCGGTCATCGAGGCCAAGGGCCTCACCAAGCGCTATGGAACGGCGACGGCCGTCGATGGCGTAAGCTTCAGCGTCGGCGAGGGTGAGATCTTCGGCCTGCTCGGGCCGAACGGCGCCGGCAAGACCACCACCATCCTGATGTTGCTCGGCTTGTGCGACATCAGCGGAGGGGAGGCGCGCGTGTTCGGGCACAACCCGGCGCGCGAGCCGCTCGCGGTCAAGCGGCAGGTCGGCTACATGCCGGACTCGGTCGGCTTCTATGATCATCTCACCGCCACCGACAACCTGTATTACACCGCGCGGCTGATCGGCATTCCGGCCACCGAACGCAAGCAGAAGATCGCCGAAGCGCTGGCCCGCGTTCGTCTCAGCGAGGTCGCCGAGAAGCGGGTCGGCACCTTCTCGCATGGCATGCGTCAGCGCTTGGCGCTGGCCGAGATCGTAATGAAGGACGCCCGCGTCGCCATCCTGGACGAGCCGACCAACGGGCTCGATCCGCAGGCGAGCCTGGAACTGCTCGACCTGATCCGCGAACTCAAAGCGTCCGGCGTCAGCATTCTGTTGTCGTCGCATCTGCTCGATCGGGTGCAGAGCGTGTGCGACCGTGTCGCGCTGTTCAATGCCGGCAGGATCGCATTGATGGGTACGGTAGGGGAGCTCGGCCGCGAGGTACTGGGAGGTGGCTATGCGGTCGAGGTCGAAGCGCAGGGCGGGAGCGATCTCGCCCGGCGCTTCGGCGCCATGCCCGGCGTGCGCAGTGTCAGCGAGGCGGAACCGGGCCGCTGGCGGCTCGTCTGCGAAAGCGACCTGCGCGCGGACGCTGCGGCGCAGGTGGTGGCGGCCGGCGGCCGACTCACTCAGCTTTCGCTCGACCAGCCGAGCCTGGAGAACATCTACACCCGCTACTTCCAGAACGCGGAGGTGCGTCATGCGGCGTGAGGGATCGGCGCTCCACGGCCTCGGCGTGGTGGTGCTGAAGGAATTGTCCGACCATCTCACCAGCGCGCGCATGCGCGTGCTGGAGTGGCTGGTGGTGCTGACCGCGCTCGCTGCGGTCTATGCCGCCATTACGGAAATCCGCCAAGTCACCGCGCAGGACCCGTTCCTGTTCCTGCGCCTGTTCACCACCGCGCGCGAGCCCTTGCCTTCGTTCGTCGGTTTCCTGTCGTTCCTGGTGCCGTTGATGGCGATCGGGCTCGGCTTCGACGCGGTCAACAGCGAGCACAACCGCCGCACGCTGTCGCGCATCCTGTCGCAGCCGATCTATCGCGATGCGCTGCTGTTCGGCAAATACCTGGCGGGGCTGGCGACGATGTCGGTCAGCCTGACCGTGCTGTGGCTGCTCTTGATCGGGCTCGGCCTGATCATGCTGGGCGTGCCGCCGAGCGGGGAGGAGATGGCGCGCGCCTTCATCTTCTTGCTGGTGACCATCGCCTATGCCGGGGTGTGGCTGGCGCTCGCCATGCTGTTCTCGGTGCTGTTCCGTTCGGCCGCCACCGCCGCGCTGGTGACCTTGGGCATATGGCTGTTCCTCGCCGTGATCTGGCCGTCGCTGTCGCCGGCGCTTGCGACGGCGCTGGTGCCGAGCGGCGACCAGGCGACCACCATCATCACCGCGCAGATGCTGGCGCGGCTGTCGCCCTCCACCTTGTTCGGCGAAATCGTGCTGGCGATCCTGCATCCCACCACGCGCACGCTCGGGCCGGTTTATCTGGACCAGTTGCAGGGCGCGGTGATGGGCGCGCCGCTGCCGCTGTCGCAGAGCGTGCTGGTGGCCTGGCCGCAGATCGTCGGCCTGATCGCGGCGAGCATCCTCTTGTTTGTCGGCGGCTACATCGCCTTCCAGCGACAGGAGGTGCGAGCGTAAGCCGAGCACCGTCTTACTGCAGGAGCGGTGCGAGCGTAGGCCGAGCACCGTCTTCCTCAAGCCGCGGTGCGAGCCTGACCGAGTTCCGTCTTCCCTAAGACGGAAAGTCACCGTGAGCGGCGTTGCCGCTCGCGTCGGTGACATCGGAGCGTAACTCCGCCCTTCTTCGAGGGCCGCCATCCTGAGACCCGTTCGGTAACCCTTCGCCGAGCCAGTTTTCAGGGTGGCGTTTTTTTTCGTAAATGCTGGACCAGTTCCTCGATGAAGGAGCGTTGGCCCGGCAGGATCTTGCGGCGCGCGGTGGCCAGGGTGAAATAGGCGACGCGGTCGATCTCGGGAAAGCTCTGCCGCTTGCCCGAACGCGGCGGCCATTCCATCTCGAATTTATTGCTGGAAAAACCGCTGAGATCGAAGTCGGCCTCCAGCGCGAAGGCGTGCACCAGCTTGCCGCTCTTCTGGCGCGCGGGCGTCAGCGGGAGGAGCGGGCCGTCGGCGGTCAGTCCGGTCTCCTCGTTGAACTCGCGCTTGGCGCAGGCCACGGGATCGTTGCTTTCCACCACGCCCTTGGGGATCGACCAGGCGCCTTCGTCGCGGCCGCGCCAATATGGCCCGCCCGGATGCGCCAGCAGCAACTCCAATTTGCCGCCGCTCTTGCGGCGGAAGGCGAGTATGCCGGCACTGACCTCGGATCGGCGGGACATCCCGCCAATCTACACGGCGGAAAGCCCCATTTTAAGCCGGGTATCTCTCGATCGATACGCATGGCAAGAACCCGGCGCGGGAAGCCGGGCCTTGCCGATGTGGCCGCAGCGCGACCGACCGCCGGTCGTGCTGCTTACTTCGAGCCGGTGGTGCTGGTATGGGGATTGGCGGTGCAGGCCGCGCCGTTGGCGCCCTTCTGACAGGCCGACAGGCTTGCGAACTTGCAGTTCAACTCGCCGGACTTGGTCTTCACGCAGAATTTGCTGGTACCGATGATACGGGCCGACTTGCTCATCGAGCTCGTGCCCATTTGACTGTCCTTGCTCATCCCGGCCGCGCTGGCGATGGACACGCCGGCGATCAGGGCGACGACGGCGGTGAGGGTGGTCAGCGTTTTCATCAAATGCCTCCTTGAGCTGCATGCGTGTTGCCGCAGACGCGGCACTTCCAACAACGGCCACCGCTTCGGCACGTTCCGGGAACTGCGGTTTATTCGGAAAAAATTTCGAACCATGGCGGTCTTGCGGCACGCTGGCGGCGAAGCCGCGACGGCCATTGCCTTCGCGGCGGCGCCAAGGCAGGCTTGAACGCAAAGCCGGGAGGAGACTTTGGCGATTCTGTCTTCGAGCGTCGACCGCAACAGTGCCGAATTCCGCGCCAATGCCGAGCGTATGCACACGCTCTGCAAGGAGCTGCAGGCGCGCCGCGCCGAGGCTGCGCTGGGCGGCTCCAAACGTTCACGCGAGCGCCATGTGTCGCGCGGAAAGCTTCTTCCGCGGGAACGCGTGATGAACCTGATCGACCCGGGCGCGCCGTTCCTGGAGCTGTCGCCGCTCGCCGCCAACGGCATGTATGACGGGGGCGTGCACGCCGCCGGCATCATCACCGGCATCGGCCGCATCGAGGGCCGCGAATGCATGATCGTGGCCAACGACGCCACCATCAAGGGCGGCAGCTATCACCCGATGACGGTGAAGAAGCACCTGCGCGCGCAGGAGATCGCGCGCGAGAACCGGCTGCCCTGCGTCTATCTGGTCGACTCGGGCGGCGCCAACCTGCCGACGCAGACCGACGTCTTTCCCGACCGCGAACATTTCGGCCGCATCTTCTACAACCAGGCTGTCCTGTCTTCGCTGCGTATTCCGCAGATCGCGGTGGTGATGGGCTCCTGCACCGCCGGCGGCGCTTATGTGCCGGCGATGTCGGACGAGACCGTGATCGTGCAGAACCAGGGCACTATCTTCCTCGGCGGCCCGCCGCTGGTGAAGGCCGCGACCGGCGAGGTGGTGAGCGCGGAGGACCTCGGCGGCGGCGATTTGCATGCGCGCCGCTCCGGCGTGGTCGACCATCTGGCGCAGGACGATCATCACGCCCTGTCAATCGCGCGCCGCATCGTCGCCAATCTCAACAGCCGCAAGCAGGTCGACATTCCGCTTGTTGCGCCGCGCGAGCCGGCGCTCGACCCCGCCGAGCTGGACGGCATCGTACCGGTCGACCTCAAGAAGCAGTATGACGTGCGCGAGGTGATCGCGCGTATCGTCGACGGTTCCGAGTTCGACGAGTTCAAGCAGCTCTACGGCACCACGCTGGTCACCGGCTTCGCCTATCTCCATGGCATGCCGGTCGGCATCCTCGGCAACAACGGCATTTTGTTTTCCGAGAGCGCGCAGAAGGCGGCGCATTTCGTCGAGCTGTGCTGCCAGCGCCGCATTCCGCTGCTGTTCCTGCAGAACATCGTCGGCTTCATGGTTGGCCGCGACTACGAGGCCGGCGGCATCGCCAAGGACGGCGCCAAGATGGTGACGGCGGTGGCCTGCGCGCAGGTGCCGAAGATCACCGTCATCGTCGGTGGCAGCTACGGCGCCGGCAATTACGGCATGTGCGGGCGCGGTTACTCGCCGCGCTTCCTGTTCATGTGGCCGAACGCGCGCATCTCGGTGATGGGCGGCGAGCAGGCGGCCTCGGTGCTGGCGACGGTCAAGCGCGACAATATCGAAGCCGAGGGCGGCACCTGGTCGGAGGTCGAGGAGGAGGAATTCAAGGCGCCGATCCGCGACCAATACGAGGCCGAGGGCAATCCCTATTACGCCACCGCGCGGCTGTGGGACGACGGCATCATCACGCCGCAGGAAACGCGGCGTGTGTTGGCGCTGGCATTCAGCGCCGCGCTCAACGCGCCGGTGCCGGAGACGAAGTTCGGGGTGTTTAGGATGTGAGGGGAAAATATGGCACAAGAGAGTCGCATAATAAGATGAACGATTTCGAGAAATTAATTCGTGCCGGCATTGAATCAGCGCAGAAGTCCTGCGTTCGGATTGCTCAGTGTTGGTTATGGGACGTTCCAGAATCATTCTTCCAACATGAACTTGCTCGTAAGATCGGCCTCAAAATGCGTGGCCGCGTGTACACTGAGATTTCGCGACGGAAGATTGCTAACGATCCAAATCTTGCGGGCGTCCCCAAATTCAAGCCTGATAAACATCTTGATAACAAGCGATTTGACTTAGTTGTCTGGCGCAGGGATATGAAAGGGATACGTGCAATTATTGAGATCAAGCGGACAAATCGCCTGCGAGCAGTGCGGGGTGATGCCGAGAAGGTGAAAAAATATATGACCCGAACGGCAATGAGTGAGATTTGATATTAGATCGTATATTCTGAAGTCGACGATAGAGATCAGCGTGCCAAGGGTAACGCGCGGAATCGTTTTTTACTTAAGCGAATGAAGCGCTGGGAAGACGCGCTACGAGAAGAGGGATGGACAATGTGTTATCACAAAGCTTTTTCGCCACAATATTGTAGAGATTTTAAGGGCGGTCCCCAATGGTCTTGGGGGTACGCTCTGTACAAGCTACGGAAAACGGCAAACAAAAATCATAGCCCGTAGCAAGCGTAGGGTGGACTGGACAAAGGCGCGCAGCGCGCCGGCCCACTATCACGCCGCATCTTTCCGCATCGGCTTGATCCGTTTCAGCGCCGCGGCCGCCTCATCCTCCGCGCGCTCCAGATCATACTGCGCCTGCATTCCCATCCAGAACTGCGGTGTGGTGCCGAAATAGCGCGCCAGCCGCAGCGCGGTGTCGGCGGTCACCGGCGTTTCCTCGCGCGCCAGCCGCTCGATGCGCGTACGCGGCACGCCGCAGGCCTGCGCGACGCCGTAGGGCGTGAGCTTCATCGGCACGAGGAACTCCTCGCGCAGAATTTCGCCGGGGTGGATCGGGGGAAGCCGCTTAGCCATGCTCGTCCTCTCAATGATAATCCACGATCTCGACGTCCTCGGGCCCCGCCGCTGTCCAGCGGAAGACGATCCGCCATTGGTCGTTGATGCGGATTGAATGTTTGCCCGCGAGGCTGCCCTTCAAAGCTTCCAGTTGGTTGCCGGGCGGGATCGCCAGGTCTCCCAGTGCCCCAGCATTGTTCAATTGCACGAGCTTGCGCCGGGCGATCTTTCCCAGAGCGAAAGAGAATCCTTTTGGCGCCTGCCGGTCCCGCAGGATCGCCTCGGCCAACTTGCCCTTGTACGAACGGATCATGGCGGCGCCATGCTATAGATTTTTATAGTATCACATAGAGATACTATGAGCAAGCCCGCTTACCGTCCGATCAGCCACAGCACGGCGCTCAGCACCACGCTCAGAACGATCGACGTCACGATCGGGAAATAGAACGTGGTGTTGCCGCGCTTGAACTCGATGTCGCCAGGCAGGTGGCCGAGACCGAGCTTGGCCACGTAAGGCCAGAGCAGACCGGCCACCAGCAGGATCAGCCCGGTGAAGATCAATATACGCGCCATGCCAATTCTCCCGCGCATGACATAAGCTGGCGGCGCGTGCGCAGCAAGGCGCGGCGCGGAGTCAACCAGCGCACAAGGGAGAGTGCCGATGACCGAAACCTATAAGTCAGCCCTCATTGTCGGCGCCGGTTCCGGCCTGTCGGCTTCGGTGGCGCGCGTCTTCGCCAAGGCCGGCATGAAAATTTCGCTGGCCGCCCGCTCGACCGACGATCTCGCCGCGCTGGCGCAGGAGATCGGCGCCAAGACCTATGCCTGCGATGCCGGCGACCGCGCCCAAGTCGACAGGCTGTTCGCCGCGCTCGATAGCGAGGGCGCGCCCGACGTCGTCGTCTACAATGCGAGTTACCGCACGCGCGGGCCGCTGATCGAGCTCGATCCCGCCGAAGTGGCGAAATCGCTGCACGTGTCCGCCTTCGCCGGCTTCCTGGTGGCGCAGGCCGCGGTCAAGCGCATGCTGCCGCGCGGTCGCGGCGCCGTGCTGTTCACCGGTGCTTCGGCCAGCGTGAAGGGCTATGCCCAGTCGGCGCCTTTCGCCATGGGCAAATTCGCGCTGCGCGGGCTGGCGCAGAGCATGGCGCGCGAGCTGGCGCCGCAGGGCATTCATGTCGCGCATTTTGTGATCGATGGCGGCATCGCCAGCGCGCATCGCGTGGCGCCGGCCGATAGACCGGACTCCTTGCTCGATCCCGACGCCATCGCTGAGACCTATCTGCACGTGTTGCAGCAGCCGCGCAGCGCCTGGACCTGGGAAGTCGAGCTCCGGCCTTGGGTGGAGAAGTTCTGAGCCGAGTTATTGGATGAGCGCGCCGCAATCTCGTTTCCCTCTCCCACAGGGGGAGAGGGTTGCGCCGTGCTCTCCCGCTCGGCCATGATCCTTCCTATATTGCAGGTAACAAACACCGGTGGCGGCAATACCAGCCGCTCGTGCCCGCGCGTGATCCCGAAAAGTGGGTACCGGTTTTCGGACAAGATCACGCGCCAGCAAGAAGTTCACGAGGGCGAGCCCGCGGGTGACCCGGGCTTTTGCCGCCGCCGGTTCCTCACGCGGCCGTGATTTTCCGTGACGCTGCTGTGACCGCCAATTCAGATCGCGTTTACCGGCTCCGCCTAGAGCGCGTTGCATTTAGGCGGAATCGGGCGGGATTCCCAAAGGCCAGCGAATTTGATTCAACCTTCTGGCTGGAGTGGAGGCCAGCATGGATGGCTGGAGCCTATTCGCAGGATTTGCGGAATCGAGTGATTGATGCGGTTGAGAAAGAGGGGATGAGCCGTCGAGCGGCAGCGCGGCGGTTCGGGGTCAGCGAGTCGGCGGCGGTCAAATGGCTGCAGCGCTTTGAGGACACCGGTCAGCGTCAGCCGGTCGGCACGGGCGGTCACCGCCCGTCCACGCTCAGGCCGCACCGCGACTTCATCGTGGCCGCGCTGGAGGACAAGTCCGACCTCACGTTGGAGGCCCTGGGACGGCGGCTTTTGGCCGAACGTGGCGTGAAGACCGACACGTCGGTGCTGAGCCGCTTCCTGCGGCGCGAGGGGATCACGCTCAAAAAAAGACGCTGGTCGCGCGCGAGCAGGATCGCCCGGACGTAAGCCGCCGCCGCGCCCAATGGCGCAAATATCAAGGTCGGATCGATCCCACGCGGCTTGTCTTCATCGACGAGACCTGGGCCAAGACCAACATGACGCGCACCCATGGCTGGGCAGCGCGCGGCAAACGGCTCGTCGACAAGACCCCGCACGGCCATTGGAACACGACAACCTTCCTGGCCGCGCTGCGCCATGACCGGATCGATGCTCCCTGCCTGTTCGACGGGCCGATCAATGGCGAACTGTTTCTCGCCTATGTCGAACGGGTTCTCGTCCCCACCCTCGCGCCTGGCGATGTCGTCATCCTCGACAATCTCGGCAGCCACAAGAGCAAGGCGGTTCGCAATGCCATCCGCGCCGTCGGCGCCAGGCTGATCTTCCTGCCCAAATACTCCCCCGACATGAACCCGATCGAACAGGTCTTCGCCAAGCTCAAGACGCTGCTGCGCAAAGCCGCCGCGCGAACCGTCGACGCCATCTCTGCCGCCATCGGTCAGCTCCTCGGCCGCTTCACGCCACAGGAATGCGCCAACTACTTCAAAAACGCCGGATATGCATCAACCTAAATGCAGAGCGCTCTAGGCACCCGACACCGCGTAAGAGCTATTAGCGGCAGCGTTCAGAGTATCATCCCATCAAACGCCGGCTCGACATTGTCGGGCAGCTCCGCACGCAAAGTGGCGTAGTCCATGTCGCTGTGCAGATTGGTCAGGATCGCCCGTTTGGGCTTCACCCGGGCGATCCAGCGCAGCGCTTCCTCCAGGTTCATGTGGCTCGGGTGCGGCGGCCGCCGCAGCGCGTCGACGATCCAGACGTCGAGGCCGGCCAGGGCGGCGATGCTGGCCTCGGGCAGGCTCTTGATGTCGGCGGAATAGGCCACATTGCCGAAACGGAAGCCGAGCGAGGGGATGTCGCCGTGGTCTTGCACCACGGGCAGCGCCTCGACCGAACCACCCTGCCCGTGGATCGAAACCGGCCGTCCGGCCTCGATCCGGTGCTCGGTCAGGATTGGCGGATAGCCGCTGCCGGGTGGAGTCATGAAACAGTAGCCGAAGCGGGCGTGCATGGCGCGCGAGGTCGGCTCGTCCAGATAGACGTCGACGCGGCGGCGCTTGTGAATGAACAGCGGCCGCAAATCGTCGATGCCGTGGGTGTGGTCGGCATGCTCGTGGGTGATCAGCACGCCGTCGAGCCAGTCGACCTGGGCGTCCAGGAGCTGCAGGCGCAGATCGGGCGTGCAGTCGACCAGAACGCGCGTAACTTTTCCTTGCCCCTGCGCGCGTTCCACCAACAAAGCGCAGCGCCGCCGCCGGTTCTTCGGATTGTTGGGGTCGCAATCGCCCCAGCCGAGCGCCACGCGCGGCACCCCCATGGACGAGCCGCAGCCGAGAATGGTGAAAGTCAGGCTCATGCGGCGTCTGCCATTTTACGCTTGCGCATGATCTTTTCCGAAAACCGGTTCCCACTTTTCGGGATCATGCGCTGGTCGCGGCACCTTGCTGAACAGCCGGAAGAAGTTTTCCGTGGTCTGCCGAGCGATCTCTTCGAAGGAAACGCCGCGCGTGGCGGCCAGCACCTTGGCGGTCTCCACCACGAAGGCCGGCTCGCAGCGTTTGCCGCGATATGGCAGCGGCGCGAGATAGGGCGAATCCGTTTCCACCAGGATGCGCTCGGCCGGCAGCGCCGCCGCGATGGCGCGCAGCTCATCAGTCCGCTTGAACGTCAGAATGCCGGTGAAGGACACGTAATGGCCGAGTTCGATGGCGGTGAAGGCGAGGTCGCGTCCGCCCGTGAAACAATGCAGCACGGCCGGGAAGGCGCCCTGCCCGGTTTCTTGCCGCAAAATGCGCGCCATGTCGGCGTCGCATTCGCGCGCATGGATCACCAGCGGCAGCCCGGTTTCGCGGGCCGCGGCGATGTGGCGGCGCAAGCCTTCTTCCTGCGCGGTGCGCGGCGCGTTGTCGTAGTGATAGTCGAGCCCGGCCTCGCCGATGGCCACGACCTTGGGATGTTGGGCGCGTTCGATCAGCTCGGCCGTAGTGACGTCGAGCTCCTCATCGGCGTGATGCGGATGGGTGCCGATCGAGCAGAAGACGTCCGGATATTTCTCGGCAATGGCGAGGATGGACGCGTGTTTCTTGACGCGGGTGGAGATGCTCACCATGCGCCCGACCCCGGCCGCCCGCGCGCGCGCCACCACGGCGTCGAGTTCGCTGGCGAAATCCGGAAAATCGAGATGGCAATGGCTGTCCACCAGCATCGTCAGGCCTTGTCCTCGGCTTCCACGAAGCGCGGGAACACAGGCTTCGGTGCCGGCAGCGTGCTGCCCAACTTGAGGCGTGTTGCCAGCGCCGCGAAGTCCCGTTCCCCGGCCGGCACGGCGAGCAGATCGAGCATCTTCGCCGCCGAGGACGGCACGAACGGCTGCGCCAGGATGGCGACCTGCCGCAGCACCTCGGCGGTGACGTAGAGGATGGTGCCTTGCCGCTTGGGATCGGTCTTGGCCACCGCCCAGGGCGCCTCGCCGGCGAAATAGCGGTTGGCCTCGGCCACCACCGCCCAGACGGCATTCAGCACCTGATGGAGCTGATAGGTCTTCATGTGCTCGCGCGCCGTCGCGATCATGCTATCGGCGGCGGCCAGAATGGCCTTGTCGTTGTCGGTGAAATCGCCCGGCGCCGGCAGCACGCCGCCGAAGGCCTTGCCCACCATAGACAGCGAGCGCTGCGCCAGATTGCCTAGATCGTTGGCGAGATCCGCATTGATGCGGTTGACGATCGCCTCGTGGCTGTAATTGCCGTCCTGGCCGAACGGCACCTCGCGCAGGAAGAAATAGCGCAGGGGATCGACGCCATAGGTGTCGGTGAGCGAGAACGGATCGATCACATTGCCGACCGACTTCGACATCTTCTCACCGCGGTTGAACAGGAAACCGTGGCTGAAGATGTGCTTGGGCACCGCGATGCCCGCCGACATCAGGAAGGCCGGCCAATAGACCGCGTGGAAGCGCACGATGTCCTTGCCGATCACGTGCAAATCGGCCGGCCAGTAGCGCTTGAATTTCTCGCTTCTGTCGTCGGGAAAGCCGACGCCGGTGATGTAATTGGTGAGCGCGTCGACCCACACATACATGATGTGCTTGTCGGCGCCGGGCACCCGGATGCCCCAGTCGAAGGTGGTGCGCGAAATCGACAGGTCCTGCAGGCCGCCCTTCACGAAGCTTGCCACCTCGTTGAGGCGCTCCTTCGGCATCACGTAGTTGGGCTGCTCGTAGAGCTTCAACAGCTTGTCGGCATAGGCCGACAGCCGGAAGAAATAGCTTTCCTCCTCCACCCATTCGACCGGCGTGCCGGTCTTGCTGGCGATGCGCACCTTCTGCTCGTTCAGATGCGTCTCGCTCTCGGCGTAATAGGCCTCGTCGCGCACCGAGTACCAGCCGGCATATTTGTCGAGATAGATGTCGCCGTTCGCCTCCATCCGCCGCCAGATCTCCTCCGACGAGCGGTGGTGGCGCTCCTCGGTAGTGTGGATGAAGTCGTCGTTCGAGCATTCCAGCCGCTCGACCATCTTCTCGAACAGCGGCACGTTGCGGTCGCGCAGCTCGCGCGCGGTCAGCCCGAGCTTGGCCGCGGTCTGCTGCATCTTCTGGCCGTGCTCGTCGGTGCCGGTCAGGAAGAACACATCGAATCCGTCCAGCCGCTTGAAGCGGGCGATGGCGTCGGTGGCAATCGCCTCGTAGGCGTGGCCGATATGGGGCGCCCCGTTCGGGTAGGAGATCGCGGTGGTGATGTAAAAGGGTGTTTTGGCGGGCATTTTCAGGATTTGGACCGGGACTGTGGCGGCGTCATCCAGGCCTTGTGCCGGGCCTCGGCGACTTAATCAAGGCCGGTTTTCGGGGCGGCCGCGACAGATTTGGCCCCGCCGCGCCCTCATTTGCGCACGATTGCAACGCCCGGCGGCGCGTGTGACCGCGCAGCCGACACCAAAGGCCGCGAGTCAGCTATACAGGCGATTGGCGACGTAATCGCCGGCAGCCGGGAGACGTCGTCATGGCCGCACCGTCCAAAACCCTGGCGCTCGCCTTGATCGGCGTCGGCCTCCTCGGCTTCGGGGTGGCGAAGGCTGATTCCATGCGCTGCTCCGGCTTGCACGCGGCCTGCGTCGCCGACTGCAGGAAGGCATCCAATGCCGGCTCGCTGGCGGCCTGTCTTACAAACTGCAGCCAGCGTCGCGGCGCCTGCCTGAGGACAGGCTGCTGGAACTCCGGCACGCAAACCATCTGCGATCTCTTGCGGCAGTAGCCGTGCGATGCAGGGTCGCCTTACCCGGCGCCCCCGTTCCCGCGGGCCCGGGACGGGTAACGGTGCACCGCAAAAATTTTTAGAAATTCGTCATGAGAATCACTTAGCCTTTCTCTCATGGCGGTTCGTCGGTTACGGATCGAGAGGCAAAGCGGTCACAAGGGGGCAAGGCGCCCCGGGACCCCTGCCGTGCCGCCAAACCCACTTAAATTGCGATCTCTGTCCCCGCGTGCCGGCGCGGGATGTTGGCGTGCTTTATCCACAAGTCCACCAGAAGGAGTTGGCCCTTGGGTAAGAACCTCAAGAGAAAGCGCCGTCATGAACGCCTGCTTCGCTCTGCCGAGATCATAGAGTTCCAGAACCCGAAATTCGACACTGAACGCACCCTTCCACCGATCAAGGCGCTCAACCCGGCCCAAGCCGACTACCTCAAAGCCCTGCACAAATCTCCCCAGGTGATCGTTCTCGGTCCCGCCGGCACCGGCAAAACCTGGATCGCGGCTACCCACGCAGCCGACCAACTCCGCAACCGACGCATCGACAAAATCATCCTGACGCGGCCGAACGTGCCGTGCGGGCGCTCGCTCGGATTCTTCCCCGGCTCGATGGAAGACAAATTCGCGCCCTGGGCGCAGCCGGTCGCCGACGCGATCAAGGACCGCATCGGCAAGGCGGCCTTCGACATCGCCGTCAAGAACGGCGGCATCGAACTGGTGCCGTTCGAGGTGA
>JAKAMD010000378.1 GCA_021823875.1 Pseudomonadota bacterium
TGATGACCGGCAGCTACCTCGACTATTGCATGCCGCGCGCCGACGACGTGCCCTCGTACAAGGTCGGCACCAAGGTGACGGCCTGCACCCACAATCCGCTTGGGGTGAAGGGCTGCGGCGAGGCCGGCGCGATCGGCTCGCCGCCCGCGCTGATCAATGCGATCACCGATGCGCTGGGCATCCGCGAAATCGAAATGCCGGCCACGCCCGAGCGCGTATGGCGCGCCGCCAACCCTAACAAAAAAGCATAGGGAGGAAACCGAACATGTACGCATTCAACTATCAGAATCCGAAAAGCGTGGCCGACGCCGCCGCGGCGCTGTCCAAGGGTGGCGATGCCAAGCTGCTCGCGGGCGGGCAGAGCCTGATTGCGGCGATGAAGCTGCGCCTGTCCGCCCCTACCGACCTGATCGACCTCTCCGGCATCCCGGAACTTGCCGGCATCAAGGTCGAGGGATCGAGCATCACCATAGGCGCGATGACGCGGCATGCCGAGGTTGCGCGATCGAAGGAGGTGCAGGCGAAGATCCCGGCGCTGGCGAGCCTCGCCGGCGGCATCGGCGACCGCATGGTGCGCAACATGGGCACCATCGGCGGCTCACTCGCGCACAACGATCCGGTGGCGGACTATCCGGCCGGGGTGCTCGGCCTCAACGCAACGGTCCATACCAACAAGCGCAAGATCGCCGCGGACGATTTCTTCAAGGGCATGTTCGAGACCGCGCTCGATGCGGGCGAAATCATCGTCTCGGTGAGTTTTCCCGTGCCCAAGCGCGCGGCCTACATCAAGTTCAAGAATCCGGCCTCGCGCTATGCGATCGTCGGCGTGTTCGCCGCGGAAACCGCGAGCGGCGTGCGCGTGGCGGTCACCGGCGCCGCGTCGAGCGTGTTCCGCGTCGCCGCAATGGAGAAGGCGCTCACTGCCAAGTGGTCGCCCGATGCCGTGGCCGGCGTTACTGTGCCCGCGGACAAGCTCAACTCCGATCTGCACGCGAGCGCCGAATACCGCTCGCATCTGATCACGGTGATGGCGCGCCGCGCGGTGGAGGCGGCGAAGCAGTAACGGAATTGGAACGTAAAGAAACCGGCCAGGAGAGCGTTCCGGGGTGACCGGGACGTTCCCTGACCCAGGGCAATCGCAAGCATGGGGGCGGAATTGGTGGCATCCCGCCCTGTCTGCGAATTCCCGATGCAAGGCCAGGCGCATCGCCGCCGTGGCCCTTTCGCCGCAGCAACCGACCCACCCAAGGAGCACGTACATGGATCGTATTGACCCCAAATCCCTCGAAACGGCACAGGCCGCCTATGCGGACGTTTATCTGTTTATCGATGGCGCCTGGTGCGCCGGCAGCGACGGCCGCAGCATCCCGGTGCTCAATCCTGCGACGGGTGCGCCGATGGCGAAAGTGGCGCGAGCCGAAATCGCCGACCTCGACCGCGCGCTTGCCGCCGCGGACAAGGGTTTCAGGCAATGGCGCAAGGTCGCGGCCTTCGATCGCTACAAAATCATGCGCAAGGCGGCCGAGCTGCTGCGCGCGCGCGCCGAGGGCATTGCCCGCCTGATGTCGATGGAAAACGGCAAGCCGCTCGCGGACGCGAGAATGGAGACGCTCGCGGCCGCCGACCTGATCGACTGGTTCGCCGAAGAAGGCCGCCGCGCCTACGGCCGCATCGTGCCGTCGCGGGCCGAGGGCGTGCAGCAGCTGGTAGTCAAGGAGCCGGTGGGACCGGTGGCCGCGTTCACGCCCTGGAATTTCCCGATCAACCAGGTGGTGCGCAAGCTCTCCGGCGCGCTTGCGGCCGGCTGCTCGATCATCATCAAGGCGCCGGAAGAAACCCCCGCGTCACCGGCGCAGCTGGTGCAGGCATTCGTCGATGCCGGAGTGCCGGCCGGCGTGGTCAACCTGGTCTACGGGGTACCTGCGGAAATCTCGGAATACCTGATCCCGCATCCGCTGATCCGCAAGATCACATTCACCGGCTCGACCCCGGTAGGCAAACATCTCGCAGCGCTGGCGGGCCTGCACATGAAGCGCGTGACCATGGAGCTGGGCGGCCATGCGCCGGCCATCGTCTTCGAAGACGCCGATGTCGAGCGCGCGGCAAAGCTGCTCGCGGGCGCCAAGTTCCGCAATGCCGGGCAGGTATGCGTCTCGCCCACCCGGCTGCTGGTCCAGGAAAGCGTCTACGAGCGCTTTGTTGCGGGCTTTGTCGCGGCCGCCCGGGCTATCAAGGTCGGACATGGCGTCGATGCGGGCGTGCAAATGGGGCCGCTCGCAAACGCGCGCCGCGTGATCGCGATGGAAGCGTTCGTCGCCGACGCGCTCGAGCACGGCGCCAAACTCGCAACCGGCGGCAGGCGTCTTACCGGTCCGGGCTATGACGGCGGCTTCTTTTTCGAACCGACGGTGCTGACCGATGTGCCGCTGTCGGCGCGCATCATGAACGAAGAGCCGTTCGGACCGGTCGCGCCGGTGATCCCGTTCAAGGATTTCGACGGCGTCGTGGCCGAGGCCAACCGCCTGCCTTGGGGATTGGCCGCCTATGCCTACACGTCCTCGCTCAAGACCGCCAGTGCGGTCGGCGCCGCGTTCGAGAGCGGCATGGTCTCGATCAATCACCACGGCCTTGCGCTGCCGGAGATTCCGTTCGGCGGCATCAAGGACTCGGGTTACGGTTCCGAAGGCGGATCGGAAGCGATCGAAGCCTATCTCAATACCAAGATGATCACGCAGCTCGGTCTGTAAGCAGGCAGAACTCGATGGGGCTGCGCAGCCCCATCTGCCGCCGGCTAACCGGTCTTGCTGCGCGGGATCGCGGTCCAGCCGGCTTGGGTCGCCGGTCCGGCCGCTGCGCGGTCGCGCACGGGCAGGCGCGCCAGTGCGATGCCCTGGGTAAAGCCGGCACGCCGCACCAAATTGAACTTGAGTGCCCAGCCGCCGGCAACCGTCATGATGCCGGCGGCCAACATCAGGCCGGGCTGCCCCGGCACGTCCGCCATCGCGGCGACGACGAGGAGTGCTGGCGCAAGGTGGCCCCATAGCAGCAATTTGCGTTCGATTGCGCGCAGCACCTTGATCGCAGCTTGCGGCGCGCCGTCCGCAATCAGGCCGCGCAGGTAGAATTTCCACAGGAGTGCCCGAGCGGCAATCAATGCGATTAGACCGGCCAGAGCCGGGAAACCGATCACCGCAGACGCTATCGCAGCCACGCAGACCAGAACACCCGCGCCTTCGGCGAGACTGGAGCCGATCATCAGCGGAATGCAGCGCGGATGCCGCCATGCGGGAATCCCCTTGTTGGCTGCCAGCATCCGCGCCTGGCTATAGAGAAAGACCAGTCCGAGAAGGCCCGTCAATGCTACGACCAGGGGCTGAACGCCGATTAATGCCCATCCACCTGCGGCGAACAGCGCCAGTGCCACGAACGCTTCACGCGTCATCCACGAAGCGGTGAAATGCCGATAGACGTTGATTGCGCGCCATGGGCGTCCGATCTCGAACCAGACGCAGGTCAGTCCGCTCGCGATCAATACCAGACCCGACAGCAGCGCCATTCTGATCGCACCGGTCTGCAGTCCCGCGATCGATGTGCACAACAGCAGCCCGCCGCCGGCACCTCCGGCGATGAAATTGGCCGCTGCGCGCCAATCCCAATTGCGCTGCTGCCTCGGCGAGGCGAGATCGGGTGCCCTCTTTGCCGGATGCTTCATGCCTGAT
>JAKAMD010000379.1 GCA_021823875.1 Pseudomonadota bacterium
ATTTTTGTCATTGTGGTTTCGGCCGGCGTCCGCGCGATGGGTCTAACCGTCATCATCGCCGCCCGCGCTCGAACTGCCCGGTTGCGGTTGCGGCTGGAATTCCTGCGAGAACAACAGGGCCGCCCCCTTGACCACCACGCGCTCGCCACCGTGCCAGCCGTGCGCGACAAACCAGCCGCCGGGCGCGGGCGTATCGACGGCAATTTCGCGCCGGGTGAAATGCGTGGCGTCGCTCTGCACATAAGCCCACGGGCGGTTGGCATACCAGACGACGGCCGAATTCGGAATTGTTATGCCTTCGACAGATGGGCCGGCGGGCGCGAAGGCCTCGATGCGCATGCCGGTACGCAATCCGGCGCGCGGCGCCAGGTAGAAATAAGCCGGGCTCTGGGTGAGCGGGTCGGCCAGCGGCGAAGCCGAAGCGAAGCGCGCGCTGAGTTCGCTGCCGGCTCCGGACACGCCGATGCGGATGGTTGGCGGCGGCGAACCGCTCGCCCCGCTCTGCGGCAATGCGACCGACAGCAAAGCTTGCCGGCCGGAATCGAGCGCATCCAGTTGCGGTGAGCGTGCGGCGAGCGCCCAGCGCGTCAGCACGCCGCCCCAGCGGCTGCGCGCGGTGTCGCGCTCGGCGGACAATAGTGCCTGCGCTGATTCAAGATGCGCGCGATCCGCTGCCGCGGTGGCGTGCGCCGCCTCCGTCGCTTTGTCCGAAACGGTGTGATCCTGCCCGTTGAGCAGAGCCAGGCGCCGGTATTCGCGCTCCGAGGCCGCGGCCTGGGCGCGGGCCGCATCGGATTGAACCTGCGCCGAGCGCAATTGGCCGCGCAACTGCAGCAGCGGCCCCGGATCGAGCACGCTGGCGTAGCTGCTGGTCTGCGGCTGAAAATGGGTGAGGCGCAGCGTCTGCACTTCGATGCCGCTCATCGCTGCCTGCGCGGCGCTGATCACTACGCTACCTGCGCTGGTCGTGGCCGCCGGCGCGCTGGCCGTCGGCTTGGCGGGCGGGGCGCTGCGTATCCAGATCACCGCGCCGGCAATGATCACGACCGCGATCAGGCCGACGAGGAAATTGCGTTTGTGTTTCATGGCCGCGATCCTTGATTGGCAGGCGCATCGCGCCGGGGGGCAGACAGGGTGCTAGCGGTGATTCCGACCGCGTCGTCGAGGGGACGTTCGATCGCGTCCTCGATCTGGTTCAACGATTGCTGCACTTGGGTGAGCGCAGTTTGGTGTTCGAGTTTGACCGCGAACAGCGCCTGTTGCGCCAGCGCCAGGGTCAGGCGGTCGGTTTCGCCCGATTGATACATCTTGTGCATGGACGACAGTTGCCGCTGCTGCGCGGACACAAGCGCGTCGCTCTGGCTCAGGCGTTTGAGCGCCGCACGGTAAGCGACCAGCGCCCGGCCCGTTTGGTCGATCGCCTGCGCCTGCAGCGATATCACCTTCGTCGCGGCTTCGGCGCGGCGCGCTTTCGCCTCGGCGATCGGCCCCTGGTTCTGGTTGAGGATCGGAAGGGCGATGCCGGTGACGCCGAAGGCGATCTTGGTCGCCCCCTGATCCCAGAGGTAGCCGGGTCCGAGGTGAACGTCCGGATATTGTTTGGCGATTTCGAGTTGCAATGCATTCTGGCTCGCCTCGTATTCGGCCAGCGCACCCAAAAGGTCGGCGCGGTTGAGGATCGCCTCACGCTGGGCGTCCCGCGTCGGAATGTCCGGATATATCCGGTCAAACTCGGAAAAGCTAATAGAGATGCCGTCCAGTGCGTCGACCGGAACGCCGATCGCGCTCGCCACCTGCGCACGGGCGTCTTGCATCTGCTGTTGCGCGTTCGCCAGCGCAGTGCGGGTTCGGACGAGCGCAATGCGCTGCTGATTCACCTCGGTGGCGGATGCCTCGCCCGCCGCGAGGCGCTGCTGCAGCATTTTCGCGATCTGATTCTCCACCTCGATCTGCCGTTTCAGTATCGAGGCCTTTTGGGTGGCAGCGTAAAGCGTGAGCAAACGTGCGCGCAGCCGGCTTCTGACCTGCCAGGCGACGCTGCCGATGGCAAAGCGGGCGGCGTCAGACAGTTGTTGCGCCCGCGCCATCCGGTAGCCGCGCTTGCCCGCGGTTTCAAGCGGAATATCGAGTCCCAGGCCGTAGGTCCAGGGCGAGCGTCCGCTCGAGCCGGTGGTGTGCTGAAACGGCAATTGCAGCGTCGGATTGGGACGCTGCGCGGCGCTGATCACGCCTGCCTTTGCGGTTCCCCATTTGGCGCGCGCCGCATCCAGATCCGGGCTGTAATAGAAGGCGGCCAGGGTAAGCATCCTGCCGCTCCAACTCTTGGGCGGCCAGGGCGTCGCGTCCTGACCCAGGCTCGTCTGGATGAATTGACCGAGCGCCGCGGAGTCGAGCGTGCGCGTCTCATAGGACGCCGCCAGCTTCGTCGGATCGAGCGGCCGCGCGCGAAACGACTGCATCGCGCAGCCGGATAACGAGGCCAAAATAATGAGGAGGAACAAGGCCCTCATGGATTACACCCGGCAAAAAAAACCGGAAGCCGAAGCTTCCCTGAAGGGATCATATCAAACAATACGCATCGCTTGTGGCGATGATAGATTGGTGAACGTCAAATCTGCGTCAAATCGCCAAGAATTCTATGCAGGTGAAAAATCGAGCGTCACCCGGGTTCCCCGGTTTTCTTCGCTGCGCAGCGCGATCCGCCAGCCGCATTGGTCGCAAATGCTTTTTACGATCGCCAGTCCCAGCCCCAGTCCGCCCTGTTTTCCCGTGTGGGACGTTCCTCGATAAAACCGTCCGAACACGTGAGGGAGGTCGGCAGCCGCGATACCGGCGCCGGTGTCTTCGATGCACAGGCGCTGCGCTTCGTAGCCGACAGAAATTTTGCCCTGCTCGGTATAGGCGATCGCGTTCTTGATCAGGTTGGTGAGTACAAGATCGAGCGCATCCTTGTTGACTTGCAGAACGGCTTCAGAGCAAATGCTGACTTCCAGCGCAATCGGCTTGGCGGCAAGCATATCGGTGAACGAGGCCAGGATCCTGTCAAGGCACGCTTTGACCGGAATCGGCTCGGTTTCACCGTGAGTGCCGCCGCGCGCGAGCAGCAGCAAGGAGTTGATGGTTTCAGTCATATGGTCGACCGCCAGACTGACGTCATCCAGGCGTCTTTTTGACTTGGCGTCGAGCGCGTCGTTCTGGGCGAGGAGCTCGCAGCAGGTCCTGATTTGAGTCAAGGGTGTACGCAACTCGTGGCTGGCATTCGCGGTGAATTCCTGTTCCCGGTCGAGGAGCTCCTGAACTCGCTGGTGATAGCCGTCGAACGCTCGGGCCAGGCCCAGCACTTCCTCGTCGTTATATTTGGCGGCCAAAGGCATTTCTATTTCGCTAGGACTTAAACGCTCCACCCGTTTCGCCAAATCGGATACCTGCCGGGTCAGAAGCCCGGCCAGCCAGAAAGCCATCCAAACGGTAAGCGCCGATATGACGGCGGTCACGAACAGCAGGGTCATTCTGAATTTCTTGATTCCTTGTTCGTAGCGACTGACGTCGTAGACCAGGTAAAACCCGGTCGCGCCGGAACGTCGGACAGCGATGTGCAGTTCCCTGTCGCCAACGAAGCTGTGATGGATACCGGGAACGAGCTCGCGCAGGTACCCGGGCAGGGCAGCGAATTCGCCGTCATTCTGGACGATGTAACCGTAAAGGTTTTGCGTG
>JAKAMD010000027.1 GCA_021823875.1 Pseudomonadota bacterium
CGATCTCTCAACGAGACCGGCAAATCCACTGTCACCGTCAGCAGCGTCAACTATACGAATGCCCAGTCGAACACCGGCCTCAATGTCACCACCGCGACGGGTAATTGGTCAACCGCCGGCGATATCTCGAACGCGGGCAACAGCCTGACCGCGGCGCTCACCACGCTCCGTTCGGAATCGCAGGCCCTCGGCTCGAGCTTGGCCACCGTGCAGGTCCGCCAGGACTTTACCAAGGCGACCATCAACACCCTGCAGCAGGGCTCGAACGACTTGACCCTCGCCGACTCGAACCAAGAAGGCGCCAACCTGCTCGCCCTGCAGACCCGCCAGCAGCTATCCACCACCGCGCTGTCGCTCGCTTCGCAGGCCGACCAGAACGTGCTGCGGCTCTTCCAGTAAGCCAAACCTCTGGTACGAACAGAACGGCGGCCTCCGGGCCGCCGTTTTTTTATTGCCCGTATCGTTATGGTTAATAAATCGTTACCATTAAAATTTTAACCATCCATCAACCTTAACGCTTCATTATCGCTGACCGGAGACGTTTGGGTTTAGCCGAACAAGGGATTGCCATGAGCGACATAGTCCTTTCGCAGGGTGTTCGTTCGAATTTGCTGCAATTGCAGCAGACCTCGAGCCTGATCACGACGACGCAAGAACGGCTCGCGACCGGGCGCCGGGTCAACTCTGCCCTCGACAACCCGATCAACTTCTTCACGGCGCAAAGCCTGAGCGTGCGGGCCAACGACCTCAACGCCCTGCTCGATTCGATGTCGAATGCGATCAATACGATCCAGACCGCCAACAACGGCATTTCCTCCATCACCAAGCTGGTGCAATCGGCCCAGGCGCTCGCCAGTCAGGCGCAGCAGACGAGCGACACCAACACCCGCGCGACCCTTGCCTCGCAGTTCGATGCCCTGCTCACGCAAATTGGTACCCTGGCCGGCGATTCCGGTTTCAACGGCATCAATCTGCTCGGTAACAACGACCTTACGATCACCCTCAATGAAAATGGCACGTCTACCATAACCGTTCAGAGCATCGACTATACAAATGCTTCTTCGAACGCAGCAGGCGGCCTCAATATCGCCGCTGCCACAGGCAACTGGGCCGCAAGCGCCGACATTTCCAATGCCGCCAACTCCTTGACAGTGGCGCTCACCACGTTGCGTGCGGAATCGCAGGCTCTCAGTTCAAGTCTCCAGACCGTCGAAGTCCGTCAGAATTTCACCAAGGCGATGACCAATACGCTGCAAACCGGCGCCGATAACCTGACGCTGGCCGATTCGAACGAGGAAGGCGCCAATCTGCTCGCCTTGCAGACCCGGCAGCAGCTCTCGACTACGGCCTTGTCGCTGGCCGCCCAGGCCGACCAGAACGTACTCCGGCTGTTCCAGTAACGGTCGATTTACGCCGCCGGGGCACTATATGAGCGCGCGTCCCCAGGGATCCGATCGTCATGGGCCTCAAAGTCGAACTCAAAGCCGGGGAGCGCATGATTCTCGGCGAATGCCTGATCACCAATGGCGATCAGCGCACCCGGCTGTTCATCGAAGGACAGGCGCCGATTCTGCGCGAAAAGGAGATCATGACGCTGGAGCAGGCCGATACGCCCGCCAAGCGCATCTACCTCGTCGTCCAGCTCATGTATACCGCGCGCGATCCGAGCCAGCACCACAACACCTATTTCACCTTGACTCGCGAATTGGTGAAAGCGGTGCCCAGCACCTGGCCCTACATCGAAGCCATCGGTAACCACATCATGGCCGGCGCCATGTACAAGGCGCTGAAAAGCACCAAGGCGCTCATCGCCTACGAGAAGGAACTGCTCGAGCATGCATCACGGAGCGAAAGCCTACGGCGCGATCGCCAAACAGACCACGAGCCCGCGTAAGCTCGAGGCTGACCTGTTGCTCGATGCGGCGGCACGGCTGCAGGCCGTCCGCGATCGTTGGGAGGAAAAGCGCGACGAGCTTGACGCGGCGCTCACCAATAATCGCCGGCTGTGGTCGATTTTCCTCACTTCGGCCACCAATGCCGACAATCCGCTGCCGGCGGATCTGCGCCAGAACGTCGCCAATCTCGGCATCTTCATTTTCAACGAAACGCTGTCGATCCAGGCCAATCCGCGGCCGGAGGCGCTGGCGCCGCTGATCAGGATCAACCGCGATCTGGCGGCCGGCCTGCTGGGCCGCGCCTAACCTCCGCACGTGCTCCACGACCATGAAAAACCGCGGCATAATCGCGGTTTTTTGTCGGCCGTGTTATCCGCAAACGTCTATTTGAGGTAGTTCACCAAGTTGGTCTGGTACAACATGGCCGTCGTCTGCATCGAGGCTTGCATGCGCGTTTGCAGCGCCAATATCTCCGAGCCGACCTCTTCGTTGCTGACGCCCGTGATCTGCTGCAACATATTCTGAAGGGTCGTGCTGGTCTGCTGGTGATTACTCTTCATGGTCTGCATCGAGGTCTGGGCGCCGGCGAGCTCGGCCTCGATGTCGGATACTGACTGCGACGAGCTGGAAAGATTATTGGCGAGCCGCTGGTCGAGCGCCGACGCCAAGGCTTGCGCATTGGGATCGCTTTGCGAAATCGTCACCGCCGCCAAGGTGGCGACATTCTGCACCACGGTGCGGATGCCGGTTTCGTTGGCGCGCAGGCCGTAGGACACCACCAGCGAAGGATCGATGCGGGCAGTGGCGGTGGAACGGGCCGTACCCGCACCGTTTTCGCCGGTGTACCAAATCACCGTATTGGCGGTGGTGCCGGTGGTAAGACTGGTGGCGGTGTCGAAAGGCGGCCCGACCACCCGTTGCGGCGGGTTGCTGCTATCGGCGCCGAAGAAATCGTTCGAGGCCTTCACGGCGGAGGCGGCCTTGAGCGAAGTGTTTGCCTGGTTGCTGATGGTGCTGGTTAGCGCACTCTGCAGATTGCTGGCAGTGGCAGCGAGCGATGCGCCAATCAGGAACTGATTGGCGGCCGGCGGCGATGTGGTCGTCGCCGTCAGCGTGATGTTCTGGGTGGAGCCATCCGGAAGAGTGAGGCTCAGATTGAACTTTTCGCCGTCATTCGGCTGGCCGGTGAAACTGACTGACAGGCCCGGCGGCGTGCCGCTCGGCCCAGTCACGGTCGCGTTGCTCAAGCTTGATGAGACCGAGCCGAGCTTGAAACCGAATGGCGAGGTGGAATCTTCGGCGATTTGCACCGATGTCGACGTCGGCGCCGTGATATTGAGGCGGCCAAGGCCGTTGGTGCCGTAGTCTGCCTGCGTGCGCTCGCTGATGAGTTGGGTCAGGCCGGCGCGGGCGCCGTCGCCGTTGAGGATGTGGTCGTAGCTCTCGACCGAAGACTGGTCGGTGGCGAGTCCGGAAAACAGATAGCGGTTGCCCGCCTGGGTGTTGAGCAGGCTGACCAGTTGCTGCAACGAGGACTGCGCGGTGTATTGCGCGATGTTGACATTGCCGGAGCTGGCGTTGCCGTTGGCGAGCGAGGAACTCAACGTGCTGCTGATATTCGAAATCTGGCCGAGCACGTTTTGCGCCAAGTTGATGCGCGTCGAAGCCATGTCGATGGTGTTGTCGTAACCGGTAATCGCCGACAGCTGCGAGTTCAGGTTCACCGACAGGCCGCTGCCGACGCCGAGGCCGGCATAATCCACCGATTTCTGCCCGCTGCTGAGCTGACGCGACAGGTCGTCGAACTGCGTGCGCATGTCGAGCAACGACTGCACGACCGGATTCGTCGTCGAACCGAGCGAAGAGATGGCCATGATCACAATCCCATCTGCATCAAAGCGTTCAGCATGGTGTTGATTGTCGTCATCACCCGGGCGTTGGCGGCATAGGAATTCTGCAGGTTGAGCAGGTTGGCCATTTCCTGGTCGACGTTGACGCCGGCCTTGTCGTTGAAGCGCTGCTGCAGGGAGTTGAGCACCACATCCTGACCCTGCTGCAGACTGCTGGCGCTGTTCGCCGCGGCGCTCTGCTGACTGATGACCTGGCCCAAATAGCCGCTGATGGTGCCGCTGTAGGGCGCGGCGACGGTGCCGATACCGGTGGAGGCCGCGTATTCGTGCGACGCGCTGACCATCTGGTCATACATGAAATTCGGCCGCGTCGAGTCGGCAACGCTGGTTCCGGTCTGATAGTTGACCAGCAACGAGCTGTCGTTGGTCACGCTTTGGTTGACCGCGATACGCCCGGCCAGCCCCACGCTTTGCGATCCGGCGCTGGAGATCGCCCCGGTATAGGCGCCGCTGCCGTCGAGGAACAACGGCAGCTGGGCGTTGCCGCTCGTGAACGACGTGGCCGTCACGGTGGTCGAAAGACTGTTCACGTCGACGGTGTTGGCGGCTCCGTCGTCGAGGATTTCCAAGGTGTTGCCGCTCGGATTCGACGCCGTCATGCCGGTGCTGGCGAGCGCCGTGTTGATCTGCGTAATCACCGAGCCGATGCCGCCGGAAAAGTCGAGCCCGACCACCGTATCGTTGGGATTGGTGGTCGCGGTGTTCGACAGCGGCAGCGCGGACGAGTTATCCACCCGCACGAACGTGATCTGATGCTGCTGGCTGGAAGCGGTATCCGTATAGGTGAGCGAAATGGTATTGCCGGCCTTCAGCGAGCCGATGTCGACGTCGAAACCGGATTGCAAGCCCGAGGTCGCCGGCGTCCCGGCCGTGGTCACGTCCGACAGCGAGCTCGCCATCGTGGCGGCGAACTGGTCGAGCTGATTCTGCGCCTGCACCAGCACCTGGTCCCGCATCTGCAGGTAGCCGGCGATCTCGCCCGAGCGGATGGATTTGTTGGCGACCAGATCGGACTGGCTGCCGTTCGGCGCCGTCAGCGTGATGGTGCCGACGCCGCTCAAGGTCGGAGTAGCGTTCCACTGCGCCAGCGCATTCATGGTGCCTTTCGCGTTGAAGCTGAGCGTCGAAGCCTGATTTCCCGCGACGAGCTGCACGCCCGAATTGGTCATGATCGAGACTTCGTTGTTGCCCGTCTTCAAGACGCGGATATCCATCAGCTTGGCGAGCTGATCGATGTAGCTGTCGCGCTGATCCTCTAGCGCCGCGGCCGTCGAATCTTGCGCCGTCGTGGCGGCCATCTGGCTATTGATCTGCGCGATCTGCCGCATCGCGTTGTTGGCCGCGGTGACGTCGTTGGACAGCCCCAGCTCGCACTCGCCGCGCAGCGACTGGACGCTGTCGGACATGCTGTTGAGCTGCTGGGTGAGCTGCTGCGCCGCATTCACCACCGCGGTCCGGGTCGGCCCGTCGTCGGGGCTGGTGGTCAGCGCCTGTAGCGCGCTCGTGAAGTTATTGAATGCACTTTCGAGCGTGCTGGTGGCGCCCGGCGTGCCGTAGACGCTCTGCAGCTCGGTGTACAGTTTGCCCTGAATATCGGCATAGCCGGCGCCGCCCGACTCGGTGCGCAATTGCGTCTGCACGAACTCGTCGAGCATCCGGTTGATGGAGGTAACCTGGACAGGACTGCCCTCCGTGCCGGAACCGATCTCGACCACCGTTGCGGTCTTACGCACATAGCCGGGCGTATTCGCATTGGCGACATTGCCGGCAACCAGCGACAGACCGGTCTGCGTCGCGTTCAATCCTGACAATGCCGTGCTGAGCGCTTGCGTCAGGCCCATTTGTTCATTCCGGTCACGCCCGATCGGCGTCCAATATCAAACGCTCATGCGCGGCTAGCGGATGACGTTTAGCAGGTCTTGCGACATCTGGTTGGTGGTGGTGATGACGCGCGTGTTGGCCGAGTAGGCCTGCTGAGTCACGATCAGCCTGGTAAACTCGGTTGCGATATCCGTATTCGAGCTTTCCAGCGATTGTCCGACGATCTTGCCGGAGGCGCTCGCCAGCGCTGTGCCAGACAAGTCGGTGGCCGCATAGGCGCCGCCGTTCAGGCTCTTGAGATTGTTGGGGCTGTTGAAATGAACCAGCGGAACCTCGGCGAGCGCCACGTTTTGTCCGTTCGAGAACGTGCCGGTGATGATGCCGGTGTTGGCCGCGACCGCGATCGACTGCAGCTGGCCGGCGCTGTAGCCGTTCTGCTGCATATTATTGACAGTCGCAGTGCCGCTCGCATTGGCGAACTGCGTGACGGAGCTGGTCGGCATGTTCACCGTGAGATTGCCGAGCGAAATGCCGTTGACCGCGACGCCGGTCAGATTCAGGGTAGTGACGGCCGGATTTTCCTGGCCGACCGAATTGAATGTGAAGCTCTGGCCGGCATTAACCCACGCCGTCGCGGTGCCGCTCGTCACCGTGGAATCCTTTTGATAGAAAAGCTCCCAGGTGTCGGTGCCGCCATTGGCAACGCTGTTGGTCTTGGCCCAACGGAGCTGCACGTTGACCTGCGTTCCGGTCCCGTCGTAGCAGGTGACCGAGCCGCCATCGATCGACTCGTTGACGAAGGTCGTCACATCCTGACCTTCGACCTTTGCGGTTCCGGCGGCCAGCGGACTGCCGCCGGCGAAATTGGCCGGATTGATCAGTTCCGAATTGGGCGTAGCTGAATTGTACGCATTCGGCTTCGGAAGCGCCGGAAGGTTGATTCCGTATTGGATTGTGGTCGTCGCGCTGGCCGGCAAGAAATTGCTCTGGAACTGTAAAGGCGCAGCCACTGTGCCGGTCGGATTGCCGGTCGTTGCATCAATCGGAAGCCCTTCAAGGTAGTAGCCCGCGCCGTTGACCAGATAGCCTTGGGAATTCAGCTGGAAATCGCCGCGGCGCGTATAATTGTCGACGCCGGCGAAGACCGGCGTCGTCCCGCTGTACGAGTTCGGTGTTTGCACGAGGAAGAAGCCGTCGCCATTGATGGCCATATCCGTGCCGGACGACGCGCTCTGGATCGAGCCTTGAACGTTGTTCGTTGACGTGGAGGTGGCCATGACGCCACCGGCGACCTGCTGCGTCAGCGTCGAATCGCCCGGAATGAGATCCGAAAAGATCGTATCGATTCTCTTGTAGGCAATCGTCTGCGAGTTCGCGATGTTGCCGGAAATATTCTGCATGGCGAAGGATTGCCCCTGCAAACCGCTCACGGCAGAATTTAGAGCGTCGAACAGACCCATAACCTTCCCTCCACAATCGCACCATGCAACTGCCCCGCCTGGGGCACGCGGACAATCCCGTGGAGAGCACGTAGCAATGCCCGTGCCAGAGAAATAATATTGGTTTTATAAGAGGTTGGGAGAAAGCGCCGGGCCGGCTTAGGTAAACTTTTCTGCCGCTGGGGGCAGTTTTTGCCGGTCCGGCGAGGCCTTAAAGGCTGTAATGCGCGTAAGCCTTCAGCTTTTCGCGGTTCTGCTCGACGGAGAACGAGATCCAGGCGCGGTCGCTGAGATGCGGCACGCGAGTCACATCGACGACCTGTGCCAGCTTGCGCAGATAGAACAATTCTTCCTTGCTCTGGATGTTGTAGGCCGCGAATTCCTTTTGACCGTCGCGGAAATCGCGGTCGGATACCGCGGCATCGAAGCGTTGCTTCCAGGCCGAGGTCTGCGGCGTGGCGTCGAGACCGGCGCCTTCGCCGAACGGCACCTTGCCACGATCGCGAATACTGGTCGGCAACTGCGCGGGATAAAGGTCGTAGAGTTCGCGCAGCGGCATCTTGCCGGTCGGCAGGCCGTTCATGTCGCGCACCAGCGCGGAAGGCTCGAGCCCCAAGGCGTAATTGACCACCGACAGATCGAGGAACGGCTCGCGCGTTTCCACCTGGTGGCGCATCGAGCAGCGGTCGACGCGTTGCAGACTGACGCGGTGCATCAGATCCAAGCATTCGTCGCGGACGGCGCCGGCCTGCACGCTGTTCCCGCCGAATGCGAGCTCAAGCGGCGCATAACCGCAGAACAATTCGTCCGCGCCCTCCCCACACAGCGCCACGCGGAAGCCGTCCTCATGCATGCGTTGTGCGGCCAAGAGCGAACAGATCGCGCCGCGCACCAGGTTAGGCTCGAAGGACTCGGTCACCTCGACCACATGGTCGATGGAGGCGAAGACCTCGTCGCTGTCGGGATCGAACGGCACGACGCGCAGGTCGTAGCTGGTTTGCGCCGCATAATCGGCGGCATAGCGGAAATCCGGCGCATGCGCGCTGCCGACGAAATAGCCCGGCGCCTCGGGACGGAATTGCCGCGTGTAATGCGCAATCAACGTACTGTCGATGCCGCCGCTGAACAGCGTCGCCACCGGCAGATCGGGCGGCAGACGCCGGCGCACCGCTTCCGACAGAATGCGATCAAGCGCCTTGGCGCCGCCTTCGGAGCGCGCATTGGATCGCGGGTAGACCGGCGATTTGAAACGAATGCAGGTATTGGCCGAGAGCGCGTAGCCGGGCGGCAGGAACATGACCGGCCCGGACTCGACGGCATCGAGCAGCGGGCGCATCTCCGAGCAAAACACGAAGCTCTTGCCCTTCTGCATGACGTAGAGCGGCTTGACCCCGAACGGATCGCGCGCGGCCAGGAAGTTGCGGGTGTTCAGATCGATGGCGACGAAGGCATACATACCGTTGAGGCGCTGCAGGGCGGCAATGCCCCACACCTGCAAGGCGTTGGCCAGCACCTCGGAATCGGAGTCGGTGTTGAACGAGACCCCGATCTCCTCCAGTTCCTGGCGCAGTTCGTCGTGATTGTAGATTTCGCCGTTGAAGCAAACGGCCACCTCGCTGTCGAATGAGGTCTGCGGCTGGATGGCGTGCTCGGCATCCACGATGCACAGCCGCCGGGTCGCCATGGCCAAGGTGGGATTGGGCGAGAAGATCGGATCGCTAACGTCGCCGCGATGGTGAACGCCCCGCATCAGTCGTTCAACAACGGCTTCAGCGTCGGGCCAGTCGATGGCAACGGCTATTCCGCACATAATAGAAGCCTCGCTTTCAGATTCGCCGGGTTTTGGCCGCGGCGCCGCGCCCGAAAAATGAGGTTCGCGACCGTCCGCGCATTCAGAGTTCGTTCACCATAATCGCCAAAGAATTAAGTTTTACTTAACCAATAGCCGCGGACCCGGCGCCCCTTCGGGAGCTCCGGGTCCGGTTTTTACAGGCTGGATCAGTGGGTTACGGCGAACCGCCTCAGGAGGCGCCGGCGCCGGCCGGCTCGAACTTCAGGGCCACGCCATTCATGCAGTAACGCAAGCCGGTCGGCGGCGGGCCGTCGTCGAACACGTGCCCGAGATGGCCGAGACAGCGTGCGCAATGCACCTCGGTGCGCGTCATGAAAAACGAGCGGTCGGTCGTGGTGCCGATGGCGTTCGGCAGCGGCTCGTAGAAGCTCGGCCAGCCGGTGCCGCTCTCGAACTTGGTGGCGGAGGCAAACAGCGGATTGGCGCAGCCGGCGCAGACGAAAGTGCCCTTGCGCTTCTCGTGCAGCAGCGCGCTCGTGCCGGGGCGCTCGGTGCCGTGCTTGCGCAGCACGTCGTATTGCGCCGGGGTCAGGCGTTTACGCCACTCGGCATCGGTGAGCTTGCGCCAATCGATTGCTTGGTCGGTGGTGGTCATGGTTTCCGCCTCGCTTGCCTTGCGTGTCATTGCGAGCGCGCCAAGCGCCGCACCGGCAAGCAACAGGGTCCGTCGCGGGATCATATCAACTGTCTCCACAGTGTGGGTGGATTTGAAGTTCCTATCTTTCTGGCCGCGAGTCCGGATAGGAACTTCAAATCCAGACCCACACTGAACTCATATAGTTCTAGTGTCCCTATCATTCCGAAGTTCGCATCGAGAGGCGCGGCGAAGTCTTGCGAACTTCGGAATGGGGACACTAGTGCGCGCCCCAGATCTGCTTGACGCGCTGATCGCGGCCGCAGTTCCAGCGGTAGAATTCGTATTTGAGCGGGTTCTTCTTGTAGAAGTCCTGGTGATAGTCCTCGGCCTTGTAGAACGGGCCGGCATTCACGATCTGCGTATAGATCGGCACCTTGAGCTCGGCCTCGACCATCTTCTTCGAGGCTTCCGCCAGTTTGCGCTGCTCGTCGTTGTGCACGAAGATCGCCGTGCGATACTGGTTGCCGACGTCGCAGAACTGTCGATCCTTCACGGTCGGATCGACATGGTGCCAGAAGTAAGTGAGCAGTTGCTGGTAGGAGACCCGGCGCGGATCGTAGATGACCTCGACCGACTCGGCGTGCCCCGTGCCGCCAGCGGAGACCTGATGATAGGTCGGGTTGGCGACATGGCCGCCGGTATAGCCGGAGATGGTTTGCAGCACCCCCGGCACCTTGTCGAAATCGCTTTCCACGCACCAGAAGCAGCCGCCGGCGAAGGTGGCCAACGCCGTCTTGGCCGCCGACCGAGCCGATGCCGGAGTCCCGGCGTCGGCAAGACCGACTCCGGCGAGTACAATCGTCAAGGCGAGCAGCAGGCGAGACATGCGGCCTCCCGGTTTTGGTCCTGGTGCCCCTGACTTACATCGCCCGGACGGAATCGCCATTCACATTGACTTCACCGCCCCGTCACGCTTCTGCGAGACCCCCTCTGGACGACTCAGCAAGGCTTTTTTACCTCTCGGTTACGAGGGAGCCGATCCGCCCATGCCGCCCGTGCCGCAGCCACAAGCCGCCCCGCTCAACATCCCGCAGACCTTCGCCCAGGCGCTCGCCCTGCATGAGCAGGGACGGCTTTCCCAGGCCGAGCCGCTCTATGCCGCGGTGCTCGCCGAGCGCCCCAATCATTTCGACGCCCTCCAGATGCTCGGCATGATCAAGCTCGCCAAGGGCGAGCCCTCAGAGGCGCTGCGGCTGGTGTCGGCGGCCATGAAGCTGCGCCCGCCCTCGCCGCAGATCCTGGTCAATTGCGGCATGATCCTGCACGCGCTCAAGCGCAGCGAAGAGGCGCTCGAATATTTCGACATGGCGGTCAAACGCCGCGCCAAGTTCGCCGAGGCGCACAACAACCGCGGCGGCCTCTTGTGCGACTTCGGCCGCTACGAAGAAGCCATGGCGAGCCTCAAGCGCGCCATCGAGCTCAAGCCGAACTACGCCGATGCCTATTACAATCTCGGCAATGCGCTGCGCGGCCTCGGCCGGCTCCAGGAGGCGCTCGAGCAGTTCGACCGCGCCCTGGCGATCAGGCCGGATTACCCGGAGGCCTTGCACAATCGCGGCGTCATCCTGGAACGGCAGGACGACATCGCCGGCGCGCTGGCCTGCTACGAGCGCGCCTTGGCGCTTGGCTGTCAGGAGGCCTATGAGAGCCGCGGCCGCGTGCTGCTGCGGCTCGAGCGGATCGAGGAAGGCCTTGCCGCCTACAATCAGGCTATCGCAATCAATCCCAACGACGCCAAGACTTGGTGCATGCGCGGCCGCATCTACATGCAGATGGATCGGGCCGACGAGGCGATGGCCGATTTCATCAAGGCGCTGACGCTGCAGCCCGACTATGCTGAAGCGGCCTACGAATTTACCCTCTGCGAATTACCTATCGTCTATCGCGAGGCGGACGAAATCGCGCGGCGCCGCGCCACCTACGAGACCAAACTGAAGGCGCTGAAGAGCGATTTCGATGCCGGCCTGCTCAAGGGTGACTTGCTGCGGGCGATCAGCATCCGGCACCCCTTCTTGCTCGCCTATCAGGGCGGCAACGACCGCGCGTTGCAGCATATCTATGGCGAGATGGTCGGCAAGATCGTGGCGCAGCAGTTCAAGCCGGCACCGCTGCCGCCGCCACCCGCCCCCGGCGAGCCGATCCGCGTTGGCATCGTCAGCGCCTTCTTCAGCCGCCATTCGAACTGGAAGATCCCGATCAAGGGCTGGGTCAGCCAGATCGACCGCAGCCGCTTCCAAATGTTCGGCTATCATCTCGGCACGGTGCGCGACGACCAAACCCCGGTCGCCGAGACGATGTTCGACCGGTTCGTGCACCGCTCGCTCGATACCGAAGGCTGGCGGCGGGAAATCCTCGCTGATGCTCCGCACGTGCTGATTTATCCGGGCCTGCTGATGGACGCCAATTCGCTGCAGCTCGCGGCGCAGCGACTGGCGCCGGTGCAGTGCAATTCCTGGGGCCATCCGGAAACCAGCGGCCTGCCGACGCTCGATTATTTCCTCTCCAGCGATCTCATGGAGCCGCCCGATGCCGACAGCTATTACACCGAGAAGCTGATCCGGCTGCCCAACCTATCGGTCTATTACGAACCGACCGCGTTCGAGACGATCATGAGCGAGGCCGGGCCCATCACGCGCGAAGAGCTCGGCCTGCGCTCCGGCGCCACCGTGTTCTGGAGCGCGCAGTCACTGTACAAATACCTGCCTCAATACGACGACGTCTTCCCACGCATCGCGCGCGAGGCCGGCGACTGCCAGTTCGTGTTCCTGCGCCATGGCGGCGGCGCGCAAGTCACCGAAATTATGGAGGAGCGGCTGGAACGCAGCTTTGCCGCGCACGGGCTCAAGGCGGATGATCACTGCGTGTTCCTCGGACGCATGAGCCAGAGCAAGTTCGTCGCCGCCGCCGGCCAGGCCGATGTGTTGCTCGACAGCATCGGCTGGTCGGCCTGCAATTCGGCGCTGGAGAGCCTGACCCACGATCTGCCGATCGTGACACTGGCCGGCCCTACCATGCGCAGCCGGCACAGCACCGCCATCCTGCAGATGCTGGGCGTGACCGAGACCATCGCCCATACGGTCGACGACTATGTCGCCATCGCGGTGCGGCTCGCCCGCGACCCGCAAGCGCGACGCGCCATCGTCGACCGCATGGCGGCGCAGAAGCACGAGCTCTATTACGACCGGGCGCCGGTGCGCGCGCTCGAGGAGTTCCTCGAACGCGCCGTGCGCGGCTAGCGAGACCTGCTGCCGCGCGCGCCATTCCCGGCGCTATGGTTTCTGTTGCGCAAGCTGCGCAAAGAATAACTGGTGAAATTTTTTCACGCCCTCGACATTGAGATGCGCTGAATCGGCGAACAAATCGCGGTTGGAGATCGCAGCCGCGTCATTCACGAACAGCGCGCCGTTCGATACGGCGAGCGAGCGCAGCGCAGCGACGTAGTTGTCGAAATTGCTTATTTTCTCCCTCATCTGCGGCAACAGCGGACTGAGGACGCAGATCACGGAAACGTTGCGGCGCCGCAATTCGGCAATCAGATTGACCACTTGCGCAACGTTGGCGGCAACAGGCGCCTCCGTGAAGGGCGCCATATGCTCGATATGCGCAATCGTGGCATCATTGACGCGGGTATTGACCGCGCGCTGCCCGCGTTCCCACACGAGACCCACCAGCGCGTTCAGCAAAGTCTGATGATTAAAACGGACCAGGTGGAATACGTGCTCGGCCGCCTTCTGAAAGGGCGTCACGTTGCGCCCGATCGCCCGCGCACGCTGCGAGAAAACCCGCGCTAATCCCGCGGCCGCTTCGCCGGATCTCGGATCGGCCACGAACGACATTTCGATGATGACCGTCTTCGGCGGGCCGTGAATATCCACGTAATCGGCAGTGAGCGCCGCTGCGAATGCCACACCCATTCCGCCGTTGCCGAGATTGAAGAACTCGCCACCCAGTTTGGCACTGTGCGGGAAATGCACCCCGGCCCGGGAATTGCCGATCACCAGATAGCGTGCCGGCGGCGCCGGTTCATAGACTTCCATGTAGCGGTATTTGCTGTGAAGCAGGAGTTGCTTCAATCCGAATTCCACCACTCTATCGAGCGCGACCAAGGCGACGAACAGAACCAGAGCAGCCGCGGCAACGCTGCCCAGGCTGACCGGCGGAAGCGCAAATCGGGTCGTCAATCGGGCTTCTTTCATGATTCTAAAATTGAAAGTAGATGAAGCGCTGGCCGGTGAACGAGCCGAACAAGAGAATCAGCACGAACAACGCATAGGCACCGGCGGTCCGCCTCACCAGCGACGCCGTGTACCAGGAGCGCAGGCGTTCGCTTCTGCCGCCAAGATCGACCGCCAGCACGACCAAAGCCATGGCGAAGATCAAGGCGCATTCCGGCGGAATCGCGCCCCACGTCATTTCATAGCCCTTGAACGACAGTAGAATGCCGATCAGGCCGATGGCGTGATCGAGATCGGCAGCCCGGAAAAATATCCAGGCAAAGCACGTGAGAGAGAACACAACGAGCGTCGCGGCGGTTTTCGATATCCATGACGGCAGATGCAGCAATCGTTCGACAGCCGCCAGCGGCGGCGCCAGCAGACGCTCCAAGATGAGGAAGGCGCCGTGCAGCATGCCCCAGATAACGAATGTCCAATTGGCGCCATGCCAAAGGCCCCCCAAGAGCATCGTCACGGAGAGATTGCGGATGGTTTGCAGGCGTGAACCGCGGCTGCCGCCCTGCGGAATGAACAGATAGTCGCGCAGCCAGGTCGACAGCGAAATATGCCAGCGGTGCCAGAATTCACGGAAACTCGCCGAGAAGTAGGGAGCGGCGAAATTGACACCAAAATCCAGCCCCATAATCCGACCGATGCCGATGGCGATCAGCGAGTAGCCGGCGAAGTCTCCGTAAATCTGCAATGCAAAGCTGATGACGCCGGCGAGGTCCGCCAGACTGGTCGACAAAGCCGGCGCGCGGAATATGGCGTCGACATAGGGGCCGGCGTTATCGGCAAGACAAAGCTTCAACACGTATCCCCACAGCACCATTTCAAGACCGGCGCCGAGACCGGCCCAGGTCACCTGCGGACCGCCGCGGATTTGCGGCAGCAGGCTTTTGGCGCGAACGATCGGCCCGGCGACGAGCTGCGGAAACAGGGTGACGTAGGTCGCAAAATAGAGAAGGTTTGGTTCAGACGGCATTTGCCGCCGCGACACGTCGATCAGGTAGCTTATACTATGGAAAGTGTAGAATGAAATGCCGATTGGCAGGATGATTTGCAAGGTGACCGGGGAAGCCGGCAGCCCGATATCCCGCATCAGTTCGGCAAATGATCCGATGAAGAAATTGAAGTATTTGAAAAGGCCAAGCAGCGCGAGATTCGCGGCGATCGCGGCGCGCAATACCGCCGGCCTGCCCTCCACATAGAGCCCGGATATGTAATTGAGCATCGTCGAAAGCCAGATCAGCGGCAGGAAGCGCCAATCCCAGCCCGCATAGAAAATATTTGAGGCGATGAGCGTCACCCATAGGCGCCATTGCCGGCTGCTGACGATGTAGAACGGAAAGAAAATCGCGAAAAAGATCAGGAAATTCGAACTGTTGAAAAGCACCGCTGGTGTTCCCCTGCCCCCCGTTGCCCGACCAGCAAGCTGACTCGGTCGCCCGTATAACGATAAACCCCGGCCGATAGCGCCAGCCGATATGCCGCTGCTTGCGGACCCCCATATTATTGTCCTAGATGCATTTGCCCGCGGCAATCAAGAGAAAACCATGCGTTTCGAAGGCACCAGCGGCTATGTGGCGACCGACGATCTCAAGGTCGCGGTCAATGCGGCGATCACCCTGCAACGGCCGCTGCTGGTCAAGGGCGAGCCCGGCACCGGCAAGACCGTGCTGGCGCTGGAAATCGCCAAGGCGATCGACGCGCCGCTGATCGAATGGCACGTCAAGTCGACCACCAAGGCATTGCAGGGCCTGTACGAATATGACGCGGTCTCGCGCCTGCGCGACAGCCAGCTCGGCGACGAACGCGTGAAGGACATCCGCAACTACATCAAGCGCGGCAAGCTGTGGGACGCCTTCGTGTCCGACGAGCGCCCGGTGCTCCTGATCGACGAGATCGACAAGGCCGACATCGAGTTCCCCAACGACCTGTTGCTGGAGCTCGACCGCATGGAGTTCTACGTCTACGAAACGTCGGAGACCGTGAAGGCGCGCCGCCGGCCGATCGTGGTCATCACCTCGAACAACGAGAAGGAACTGCCGGACGCTTTCCTGCGCCGCTGCTTCTTCCACTACATCCGCTTCCCCGATCCCGACACCATGCGCGCCATCATCGAGGTGCATTTCCCCGGCATCAAGCAGCGCCTGGTGGCGGAAGCCTTGAAGCTGTTCTACGAGATCCGCGAGGTGCCGGGCATGAAGAAGAAGCCGTCGACCTCGGAACTGCTCGACTGGCTCAAATTGCTGATGGTCGAGGACATCGGCCCCGAATTGCTACGCGAGCGCGATCCCAAGAAGCTGATCCCGCCATTGCACGGCGCGCTGATCAAGAACGAGCAGGACGTGCACTTGTTCGAGCGGCTCGCCTTCATGGCGAGACGCGACGGGCGCTGAGAAGCAGCGACCTACGTGTTTGAGCGGCTGGCGTTTATAACGAGAACAGACGGCAGCTAACGCGACCCCTGGCGCGACGCGAGGGGCGAGAGCGCGTAATTGTAACGGCCGTTTTATCCCGACCACCTCTCTTATGAGGCCGTCAGCGCCTTGTTAAGCGCGCCAAACAATGCTACTTTCGGTAGCATAAAAACTAAATACATTTGTTACGGGAGGGGGACATGTTGAAGTTCGCGTTGCCGCCGTGCGTCGTGTGGGTGGCGTTGGCCTTATGCGGCTGTACGACCCCTGGCGCCATGTCGAATACCGCTTTGGATTTCAACGAAACCGTTGCACGCACATCTGACTCGCAAATCCTGCTCAACATCGTTCGCGCGACCTACCGCAACCCCACGCATTACTCCGCCATCACCCTAGTGCGGGACTCGCGCACCCTCCAAGGTACCGCCGGCGCCACCGCGAATTTTCCGTTCGGCCCTGACGTCACGCACGCCTATTCAGTTACACCGAGCCTGTCTGCCACTGGCACCTTGTCTCCAAGCTTTGATCTCGCCCCCTTGGACAATCGCGAGGCGGCGAATGGCCTCTTCCATCCGATCGACCCGCAAGTTCCC
>JAKAMD010000380.1 GCA_021823875.1 Pseudomonadota bacterium
CGTGCTGATCACCAACGACAAAGGCGAAGCCGTAGCCTACGCGCTGTGGAACCTGGAAGACCGCGGCCCGATGATGATCGAGCCGGGTTGGAAGGTTTACATGGGCATGATCGTCGGCGAGCACACCCGCGACAATGACCTCATCGTTAACGTGCTCAAAGGCAAGCAGCTCACCAACATCCGCACCACCTCGAAGGACGAGGCGATCAAGCTCACCCCGCCGATCAAGATGACCTTGGAAAAGGCGCTCGCCTATATCGAGGACGACGAACTGGTCGAGGTGACGCCGAAGTCGATCCGTCTACGCAAGAAGCTGTTGGACGAAAACGATCGCAAGAAGGCCGAACGCACGGCACAAGCGGAAGCGGTCTAATTCTGCGCGCACTGATTGGCTACGGTGGGTGGCTCCGAGCGCCGATCCGATCTTGCCGGATGGTTCTCTTGATCAGCCTCAATGCCTGTTCGCTCCGGTTTTGCCAGGATTGTCCTCCTTCGTATTGAAGGGGGCATCCATGTGGCGTGTAATTCTCGCCGGTGTCACGTGCGCCGCCTGGCTCGCCGCGGCGTCACCCGCAACGGCCTGTTCCTGCGCACGCAATCCGACCGCCGCCGGCATTCTTTCGTCGGCTACGGCGGTCTTCACCGCCACCGTCGCCGATACCGAGACGGCCGGCAAGAACGTGTCCATCACCACGTTCCGCATCACTGAAGCGTTCAAAGGCCCGGCCGCCGGATCGACCGTGAAGGTGCGTCATCGCAGCGATTCGTCCGCTTCATGCGGCGTCAAATTCATGCCGGGGGAGAGTTACACGCTCGCGGCCTATCGTTCCGAAAATGAAGGCGCGATGCTGTCGGCGAACCTGTGCTCGACCTGGATGTTCATGCCGCAGGTCGGGCTCAGCAAGGGTTTGATCGAGTCCATGCGCAAATTTCGCAAACAACCCGAGCAGCGACCCCAGCAATAACAAGTATCTTGTCGACGCGGCGCTTGATGCGGCGATGATTCGAGGCGCGGCTAAAAAAGCTTGAGACGGCCTGATGGTGGCCGCCTCGCCTTCCATGTCGTAGCTGCCTTGAATCCCAACATTATCGCCCGCTCCGCACTGTCCCAATCCAGTACAGGTCGGCGCAAAGCAGCAGCGTGCGAACGGCCGCAAGCCGCTTTTCGTTGGAATCAGGCCGGTATTATTACCGATCTGTGACCAGTAATCCACACCGTTAACCGATCGTTAGTCATGGGGCTTGAAGGGCCGCAGGTTCGTTGCTTCTATTCCGCAATGAGCACGACCCTGATAGAGATTCGCCGCGCCAAGGCGTCCGACGCAACCGAGGTTGCCGAGACGCATGACGAGGCGTGGCGCACGGCCTATCAGGGCATCATCCCCGGCAACGAACTCGACAAGCTGATCAGCCGGCGCGGTCCCGACTGGTGGGATTCCGCGATCCGCAAAGGCAGCCGCATCACCATTCTGCAATTCGGCGACGAGGTTGCCGGCTACGCCAATTACGGCCGCAACCGCGCGCGCAGCCTGTTCTACGACGGCGAAATCTACGAACTTTATCTCCGTCCGGAATACCAGGGGCTCGGCTTCGGCCGCCGCCTGTTCAACGCCGCGCGCAAGGATCTGGTGCAGAGCGGCTTGAAGAGCCTGGTGGTGTGGGCGCTGTCCGACAATGAGCCGGCGGTTGAATTTTACCGCGCGCTCGGTGGCCGCGCGGTCGCACGCTCGTCCGAGCGCTTCGGGCCGAAGACGCTCGACAAGGTCGCCTACGCCTGGCAGGGCTGAGGCCTCAATCTCTCCATCGTCATTCCTGGGCGCGAACGAAGTTCGCGAACCCGGAATCCATAACCTGAAGCGCTATTGGAGTACGAATTCCGGGTCCGGCGTTTCACGCCGTCCCGAACTGCCGATGATTAAATCTTCGGCCCCAGTATCCCTTTCTGCACGCAGCCGGCGCGCAGCGTGTTGAGCAGCAGGCAGGCGATCGTCATCGGGCCGACGCCGCCCGGCACCGGCGTGATGGCGCCCGCCACTTGCACCGCCTCCTCAAAAGCCACGTCGCCGACGATGCGCGGCTTGCCGTCGTCACCCGTGACACGGTTGATGCCGACATCGATCACGGTCGCGCCCGGCTTGATCCAGTCGGCGCGCACCAGTTCCGGCTTGCCGATGGCGACGATCAGCAGATCGGCGCGCCGGCAGACGGCCGGGAGATCGCGGGTCTTGGAATGCGTCACCGTGACGGTCGCATTCTCCTTCAGCAGCAATTGCGTGACCGGCTTGCCGACGGTGTTGGAGCGGCCGACAACCACTGCCTCCATGCCGGCGAGCGTGGAATGCACCGATTTGACCAGTCGCAGGCAGCCGAGCGGCGTACACGGCACCAGCGCGGGCAGGCCGCTCGCCAGCCGCCCCACATTGATCGGGTGGAAACCGTCGACGTCCTTGGCGGCGTCGATGGCGAAGATGATCTTGTGCGCGTCGATCTGCGGCGGCAGCGGTAATTGCACCAGGATGCCGTTCACATTGTCGTCGGCATTGAGCTTGGCGATCAGCGCCAGCAGATCGGCTTCGCTTGTCGTTGCCGGCAGCTTGTAATCGAAGGCGCGCATGCCGGCTTCCGCCACCGCTTTCGCCTTGGTGCGCACATAGACGCTGCTCGCCGGATCTTCGCCGACCAGCACCACCGCGATACCCGGCACGTGGCCGTGCGCCTGGGTGACGCGGGCAACATCGGCGGTGATCTTACCGCGCAATTCCGCTGCGATTGTTTTGCCGTCGATGATGGTTGCGGTCATATCGCTGCCTGTCGCCCCTTACGTCGTCTTGCCTTAGCGCGAAGCGGCAAGCTTCTCCAGCCTCGCCATCAGTGCAGACGCGTCGCCGGCAATGGTCAGCCGCTTGATGCGGGCGGTAGCGCCGGCGGTCAGCGTAACGTCGCGCCGGGGCACCTCCAAAGCCTTGGCCATGAGCCGTATCAATGCCTCGTTGGCCTCGCCTTCGCTTGGCGCGGCGCGCACTCGCGCCTTCAGCACGCTGCGGCCATCGGCCATTTGCTCGATGCCATCGATGGCGTCGCGGCCACCCTTGGGCGTCAGCCGCACATGAAGCACGACCCCGCCGGCAACCGCTGCCCAGGGAAGCGCGGTCATCCTTGATGGCGCATGATCTGGTCCGAAAACCGGCGCCCACTGTTCGGGATCATGCGCGTCAGAACACGTTGGGATAGATGTAGCGGACGATCACGTTCTGCAGGAACAGGATGATCAGGATGAGGATCACCGGCGAGATGTCGATGCCGCCGAGATTGGGCAGCATGTTGCGGATCGGCCGCAGCAGCGGTTCGGTGAGGCGGTAGAGCATATCGCCGACCATGTGCACCACTTGGTTGCGGGTATTGACCACGTTAAAGGCCACCAGCCAGGACAGCACGGCGGCGGCGATCAGCAGCCAGATGTAGATTTGCAGCACCAAGAGGACGATATCGAGGATTGCGCGCATGGGGTCCCGTTCGTTCGAAATTCGGCGGAAAGTACCCGCATCGCCGCCCCTGAACAAGCCGACGGTGCCACCCGCGGGCGGGCGGGCCAATCCTTGACAGGTCGGGGGGCTGGCCCTAAATGGCGGCCACTCGCCGCATTTTCCCGTGCAACGACGCAATTTCGTTGCCCGAGGCGGGGCCGTAGCTCAGCT
>JAKAMD010000381.1 GCA_021823875.1 Pseudomonadota bacterium
GCGATAGGCGCGCAGCCGCGCGCCCTGTGCAAGCTCGGCGGCGGCGTCCGCGCGCATAGCGCCGCTCGGCAGGTCTGCGAAGATGGTGGCCTCGCCGGCGCTCGCCGGCAGCTTGCCCATGGCGGTGCCGCCGAGAGTGAACACGTCCTTCGGCGTCAGGGCCGCGGTCTTGCCGGCGCCGATCACCACCAGGCGGGAGGCTTTCAGGCCCTCCGGCATCACCAAGTCAAGCGCCGTGCCGCTCTTGCCGGTGAAGTGCTCAGCCTTAGCGGCGCGCTCGACGAGGGCGGCGACCGACCCCAGCGCCTTGAGGGTGGCGGCGCCAAACTTGCGGTGATCGTCGCAGAAAATGATCAAGACGCCCTTGGCCGGGGCTGCGAACGGGCCAAAACCGAGCTTGAGGGCGGTGGACATGCTTCAGAATCCTTGTCTGTGTGGCGAAATCGCCGCCCATATGGCGCCGAGGCAGCCCTGCTGCAAAGCGCAAACTCCGGTTTCTGAGCTTTTCGCAGCAAAAACAAGGGCCATAGAGGGCGGCCGGAGCGGTCCGTTCCTGTGCTATATGTTTGATATAATTATAATAACTGCTCCGACCCTCCTGGCCCGGCACCAGCCGAGGTATTCCCCGCGCCCAACATGACTTGCTGGCGCCGGCGCCAAATTTACTTTTTGTTGTGCATATTCAACGGCTTTGCCTTTGCGAAGCCACTTTGTGAAGAGATCACGGTAAACCTTAAAAGGGTGACGATTAACGCCTGGCGCAGGGGTGCCGGTCCGTATGGCCGGTGGCGCGGAGGCGTCGAGTTTGGGGACGGCGCCGCGGATGGGTTCCATCAACCGCTACATCTTTCGCGCGACATTTGGGGCTTTCCTCGTCGTGCTGGTGTCGCTCACCGCCGTGATCTGGGTCACGCAGGCCCTGCGCGATATCGACATCATGACCAACCAGGGCCAGACCATTCTGGTTTTTGTCGGTATCACCGGACTGATCATCCCGCTGCTGGTGCTGGTGATCGCGCCGATCGCGCTGCTGATTGCGGTCGCGCATATGCTGCACAAGATGTCCACCGACAGCGAGATCATTGTGCTGAACGCCTCCGGCATGTCGCCCTGGGTGCTGTTCCGTGCCTTCATGCTTGTCGGCCTTGTGGTAGCGTTGTTCGTGTCGGCGATCAGCGCCTATTTCGCACCCAAGGGTCTGCGCATGCTGCGCGACTGGCTGACCGAAGTGAATGCCAATGTCGTGAGCACAGTGCTGCAGCCCGGCCGGTTCACGTCGCTGGAAAACGGCGTCACCCTCTATATCCGCGAGCGCAGCCGCAGCGGGCAGTTACTCGGCATTTTTCTCGACGATCGACGCAATCCGAAAGAGCGCCTGACGGTGCTGGCGGAAAGCGGCGAACTGCTCGACAACAAGAAAGGCACCTTCTTAGTGCTGCAAAAGGGATTATTGCAGCGGCACCAAGCCGGCCAGCGTGATCCGACCATGGTCAGTTTCGAGCGCTATGGTTTCGATTTGTCTCAGTTCGCCGGCGGGCCACAGGCGGTAAGATATTCAATTCGCGAGCGCTATCTATGGCAGCTCTTGTTCCCCTCGCGTAATGACAGGCTCTATGTCGAAGAGCCCGGCGCTTTCCGCGCCGAACTACATGACCGGCTGATGGCGCCCTTCTATCCGTTGGCTTTTGTGGTGATTGCCTTCGCCTATCTGGGGGCGCCGCGCACCAATCGGCAGAGCCGCACGATGTCGATGCTCGGCGCCATCGGAGGAGTGGCACTGCTGCGCCTCGCCGGTTTCGCCTCCACCGTATTCGGCGCCAAGATGCCTTGGATGCTGGCCGTGCAATATGTGGTACTAGCGATCACCTTTGGACTCGGCTTGTACGTGATCCGCATTGGGCTGATCGTGGAGCCCCCAGCCTTTCTCACCAATTTCCTCAACGCGCTTACCGAGCGCATCAGCCGGCGTTTCGCGCCCTCGTGACCTGAGCCATGCGAATCATCGGCGGAACATTGTCGCGTTATTTCGGATTGCGCTTCCTGAGCGCAGTATTCCTCGTATTTGCCGGCATTTTCGCGCTGGTGGCCCTACTCGACTATATCGAGCTGATGCGGCGAGCGAGCGATATTCCCAATATTCCGCCGCTTTTGGTCGCCAAGACCTCGCTGTTCCGCGTACCGCAGATCATTGAGCGCATACTGCCCTTCTGCGTGCTGATCGGGGCCATGTCCAGCTATTTGACCCTGTCGCGGCGGCTCGAGTTGGTGGTCGCGCGATCGGCCGGGATTTCGGCTTGGCAGTTCATCGCTCCAGCGGTGATCGGAGCCTTCCTGATCGGTATCTTTGCAACCGCTGTCTACAATCCGCTGGCGGCTACATTGCGGGAGCGTTCCAAGAAGATCGAGGCCGAACTGTTCGGCCAAAACAACAGCGTGTTCGGCGGCACCGGCAAGACCTTCTGGGCCAGCCAGCGCAATAGCGACGGGCTTTCCCTCATCAACGCCGAAGCCAGCCGCGACCAGGGCGTAGAGCTTTCCGGCGTCACCGTATTCAGCTTCGACAACAACAACCACTTCAAGCAGGAAATCGAGGCGCAATCGGCGGTCCTCGACCCCGGAGTGTGGCGCCTGATGAATGCGCGCGTCTATAGCCCTGGCGCGGTGCCGTTGGTCCTGCCAGAGTTCCACCTCAAGACGAGTCTTACGCCGGAGCAGGTTCGCGAAAGTTTTGCGACGCCCGAAACAGTGCCGTTCTGGGAGCTGCCCTGGTATATTAAAATAGCAGAGCATGCAGGACTTGTTGCAGCAGGGTATAGACTGCAATTCCAGAAGCTTTTGGCCCGGCCGTTTCTTTTGGCGGCCATGGTGTTCCTTGCCGCGGCCGTTAGTCTTCGGTTTTTCCGCTTTGGCGGTATCCAAAAGATGGTTTTAAGTGGCGTAGCGTCCGGCTTTCTGCTTTATGTCTTATCGAAAGTGACCGACGATTTGAGCAAGGCCGAGCTGTTGCATCCCGTGGCCGCGGCGTGGTTGCCCGTGCTCGCCGGCGGCCTGACGGGGTTTACTGCGTTGTTATACCAGGAGGATGGTTGATGGCGGATGAGCCCAGCGCTCCTCCACGGATGGGGCTGTCTCGCAGCCTCGCCGCCGTCGTCGTCATCCTCGGTTTGATTGCCGGGGGCGGCGCGCTTGCGCCTGCACCCAGCCACGCCCAGGCCCTAGCTTTTCCGGCACGACCGCAGCCGCCAAAGTCGGCGGTGGCGATCGAACGCGAAAATTCCGGCCAGAAGCAGATGCTCGTGCAAGCGAGCCGGATCGACTACGACTACACCAACCATCTCGTCTCGGCCGTCGGCAATGTGCAGATCTATTACGGCGGTTCGACGCTTGAGGCTGACAAGGTCATCTACAATCAGGCGACCAAGCGCCTGCGCGCCGAGGGCAATGTACGACTGACCGACGCCGAGGGCCGCATCACGCACGGCACGATCATGGACCTGTCCGACGATTACCGTAACGGTTTCGTCGATGCGCTCCGGATCGATGCGCCCGACGATACGCGCTTTGCGGCCGCGCGCGCCGAACGCAAGGAAGGCAATTTCACGATCTTCCACAACGGCGTCTATACCGCCTGCGAGCCGTGCAAGAAGGATCCCAAGAAAGCGCCGGAATGGCAGGTGAAGGCCAAGCGCATC
>JAKAMD010000382.1 GCA_021823875.1 Pseudomonadota bacterium
GCTTCGGCCGGGAACATGGTCATGTCGCGCGGGATGTATTCGGAAGGCCCCAAAAATGAAGGAGCCGGGCCTGGGGGCAGGCACCGGCTCCGGGGGCTGGGGGGGAACCCAGGTTCGCGTTCAAGACCCTCTTCGCAGCCACGTTGGAAGGGCCCTCAACGCCCAAAGACGTTCGCACAATTTCGAGCCGGCCGGGTGTGACAAGGTTAGGGCATTGGCCGCACGGCGTCAGGATTCGAGGCGCAGTTCCACGATCACTTCGAAGCCGCCGCCGTCGCGGTTCCGGGCGCGGACGCGTCCGCCGAGCCCTTCGACGTTGCGCTTGACGATCCACAGCCCGAGTCCCTGATGGGCCTCGGCCGCTTGTATCGCCTCGGTACAGTTTTCCTGCGGCGGCCGCCACGAGGTGTAGCGTTCGAAGACGCGCGGCAGATGCTCCGGAGCGACCCCCGGTCCGCGGTCCGCGACGCGGATCGCGGCCATGTCGTCTTCGCGGCCAAGGCTGACTTCGATGGAACCGCCGACGGGCGTGAAGCTGGCGGCGTTCTCGAGCAGGTTCTCGATCACCGGCTCGACCAAGTCGTCGTTGGCAGAGGCGACGATGCCCGGCATCACGGTGCTGACGAGGCGCTTGCCCTGCGCCACCAGCGTCTCGTCATAGGCGTCGAGCAACTGCTCCAGGAAGCGTGACAGATCGACAGGTCGGCGCTGCGGAAACAGCACGTCGGCCACCGCTTCCTCCAGGTCGCGCGCGGAGGACATGATGGTGTCGAGGCGCGCCACAGAGCGCTCGATCAACTGCAGACTGCGCTGGGCCGAGGTTTCTTCCATCGGCAGCGCGCGCCGGATGGGCTCGACCGATTGGGCGATCACCGCCAGTGGCGCCTTCAGGGCGTGGGTGTTCTCTTCGGCGGTCTTCCGGATGAAATCCTGCGATTCGGTGAGCGCGATGACAAGGGAATCGAAGTCCTCCGCAACGCCCGTGAGTTCGGGAATGGTGTTGGCGTCGCGGAACGAAGTGCCCTCGGCGCCACGCGTGCGGATACGCCGCGCCGCGTCGCGGAAGCGCCCCACGTTGCGCCGCAGATGCACGAACAGCCATACGATCAGGGTTGTGCTGAGAACGTAGACCGCGGCGGCAATGCGCATGGCAGGCGTCTGCCAGAACGGCCGGCCGATGGCACCGGCGGCTAAGGTGGAGGCATTCTGCGCGGTGAGTACGACCCAGCAGTCGCCGTCGATATGCACCGGCGTCAGCGACGTGAGGATTTCCGGATTGCCCGCCGGATTGATGAAGCGCACTTCCAGATTCGCCGAACGATCGCAGGTCGACGCGAGGCCCGACAGCACGCCCGAAGCGATCAGTTCCTGTCGCTCCTTGGCGAGATAAGCGGTGGGCACGGCGGGTGCGGCGGCCACATAGAAGAAGTCGTTTGTGCCGCCCTCTTGCGGGCGCAGCAGCAGCTTGATCTTGGTATCGCCGATGGCGGCGGCGGAAAGCGTCTCGGCGAGTGCCGAGGGCGCTTCGTGTGCGAAATTGGCCAGCCGCGGCCGAAGCATGGCAGCGATCAGCTGCCCGGTGCGGCTCACCGCGGCGTGCAGCAACTCGGTCTGGCGCTGTTCCGCTTTCTCGAACTGCCAATAGAGTACGATCGGAACGCTGAGCAGGATGAAAGCCAGCACGAAGAGCTGCAGCGAGAAGGAATGGAAAAGTTGCCGGTAAAGGCTGCCGCTACCCGGCGCCATCGTGCCACCTGTAGCCGAAGCCGGGATAGTTCTGCACGCAGTCGAAGCCCGGGTCGGCATCGCGGAATTTCTGGCGGATGCGCTTGATGAACGCGCGTACATTGGTGCGGTAGCCGATGGCGCCGTCGCCGGCAACGAAGCCTTCGCCGTGGACGATGTCGTAGATCTCGCGATAGGAGACGTCGCGTCCGCCGCTGCTGGCCAGCAATGCCACGATCTTGAACTCGGTGAGGGTCAGCCCGAGCGTCGCGTCGTTCCAATAGGCGCGGTGCGAGTCGTGATCGAGGTTGAGGGCGCCGTGGCGCGAGACGCCCGAGTCGCTGGCGGCATTCGTTTCCGGTGCCTTATGCCCATCCAGGATCAACTCGATGCGGCGCAACAAGATGGAGAAGCTGCGCGATTTCTCGATGAAGTCGACCGCGCCGCCCAACAGGCCCGCCTCTTCGTAGACCTGATCGGAAAGCACAGTGAGAAAGATCACTGGAACGTCGATCTGGCGCGCCCGCAGGCGCTGCAGCACGTCGATGCCGGTAAGTCCTGGCATCTTCCAGTCGAGCAGCACGATTCCGGTATCCTGCGCGCTGCCGAGGTGGTCGAGCGCACTGCTGCCGTCGGCGAAAGTGCGCGCGGCATAGCCCGCGTCGATAAGATTGCGGGCGACGGATTCGCGGAACATCTCGTCGTCGTCGACGATGGCGACATGTCCACGTATGGTTTCGCGGCTAGCCTCTGTCATTGCTCCTGGCACTCTGAATTTGTCGCAAACACGGCGCTGCATCGGCGAGCGGCTGACCGTTCGCGTCGTTCACGCTGTATTTCAATACATGGAAAGCGGCGGTTTTTAGGTCGGAATAGAAATAGACCTTGAGCACGCAGTTCTCGCCCCCATAGGTCCAGATCAGGGACATCTGGTCCTTGCTGGTCCAGCCGGGCGCGCCCAGCAGCTTGGTGACGGCGGGGGCGGTCAGGCCGACGAGCGACTGGGGGTCGATGCTGGCGACCTGCTGCGTTGGAGGCGGCGCGGCGGGCGTCCGCGCCGGCTCGTGGCGGTGGGTGTAGCGTGGCCGAGGCACGGGTTCGTGGACGCGCGGTGCGGGAACCTCGGCGGTTTGGGGGGCGGGGGCGGCTTTGGGCTGATCGAACCAACTGGACAACTGTGTGCAGCCGCCCAGGGTCAGCACAAAACCCGCAAGCAGCCACCGTGGCTTTCGCACGGCAGCCCGCCGCAAACTGAAGTTGTCAGCCCTGTGCACGTTCAACCTGAACCCTCGAACGACGGTCGCCTCCGCCATCGGCACGCGCCGGCTGCCTCCCCCGGGCCCAAGCTGGCTGCTATCGCGTGCGGCGTTAATATGCGCAGGTCTTAAGGGAACTGGAAAGAGACGCGCAAGCATTTCCGGCGATTCGAAGTTTTCATGAGAAACATCTGCCGCCCGACTCTAGGCGGCATGAAATGCGTCCAAGTCGCCTTCTAGAGTCGGATACATGCGCCGGGCACATAGGCGCCATTCGTTGCGGCGCAGCAAATCGTACCCATCTTCCAGTGCGAGCCTGAGGCCGCGCCCACAGCGCGCTGGATCAGGCAGGAAGCTTGCCGCTGGAGAACTCGATGTCGCGAATTCTGTCTGCCGATGAACCCTTTGGAGTCAAAATGTTTTACGGTGCCGTGATCGGCCTGTGCGCGCTGCTGACCGTGGCTGTGCTGGCGGATCTTGGTACTCGCCCAATACCCGTGGGTGGCCATGCCGCCGTTACCACTGTAGCCGACAAGGCCGCCGCCAGCCCTGGTTTTGGGGCCGCATCCTGACCCGAAGCAAGGCGCTGCCACCCGCTATGCTGCGTCGCAATACGCAAAAAACCGGATGGCGTAACCGAACAAACAAGGTATGATTCATTCATTAGCTCAAGGGTATGCCGGTAATGGCCGCCTGAG
>JAKAMD010000383.1 GCA_021823875.1 Pseudomonadota bacterium
ACCCTAGAAAAAAGCGGCTCGAATAAAGCCAAGGGGAGGGGAGACGGTGTCGGTAAAATCCGGTGCTTGCCAAGGCCCGTACGCCTATCGCGTTCTGGCTCCCCATTACCGCCATTCCACTCATCCACAGCAGTGCCGCGCCGCTACGGTGCGTGCGGGTATAGGCCTGCACGCTTCATTGGAGGACTGGTTATGCGCAACGAACAAGAAGACTCGCGACTGATCGATCGCCGGCGTCTTTTGAAAGGAGCGGGGCTCGCTATCGGTGCTGCCGGTACCGGCTCTGCAATGACAGCCGACAATGCGGTTGCCGCTGCCGATGAGAGCACGCCGCAGCGCGCAGGCTATCGCGAATCCGAACAGGTGAAGACCTACTACAAGCTCGCCCGCTTCTAGCCGTCACCGCGAATGCCGCTGCCCGGCGCGTTGCGCCGGATCGTCGCGATCCGATTGCAGGAGGAAGTCATGCTCAGGAAGAAGTCCAACGGCACCGCGCGAGCCACACGTCTGATGGACGCCTTGGCGCCGATCACCGGCGCCCGCATCGACCGCCGCTCGTTCCTGGCGCGGTCCGGCCTGCTCACCGGCGGTGTCGCCGTAGCGAGCATGCTGCCCGGCAGCGTACGCAAGGCGGAAGCCGCCGCCGCTGGTCCTCTGGTGTCCGGTGCGACCCGCGTCAAATCGGTGTGCACGCACTGCTCGGTCGGCTGCACCGTGATCGCGGAAGTCAAGAACGGCATCTGGGTCGGTCAGGAGCCGGGCTACGACAGCCCGTTCAATCTCGGTTCGCACTGCGCCAAGGGCGCGTCGGTGCGCGAACACGCTCATAATGAGCGCCGGCTGAAATATCCAATGAAGCTCGTGAACGGCCAGTGGACCCGCATCAAGTGGGAAGACGCCATCAACGAGATCGGCGACAAGATGTTGGAGATCCGCAAGGCCTCGGGACCGGACTCGGTCTACTGGCTCGGCTCCGCCAAGTTCAGCAACGAGCAGGCCTACCTGTTCCGCAAGTTCTATGCCTTCTGGGGCTCCAACAACGGCGACCATCAAGCGCGCATCTGCCATTCCACCACGGTTGCGGGCGTCGCGAACACGTGGGGCTACGGCGCGATGACGAACTCCTACAACGACATGCACAATTCCAAGGCGATGATCCTGTTCGGCTCCAATCCGGCCGAAGCGCATCCGGTTGCCGTGCAGCACATCCTGCGCGCCAAGGAATTGAACAAATCGAAGCTGATCGTTTGCGATCCGCGCTTCACGCGCACCGCCGCGCATGCCGACGAATATGTGCGCTTCCGTCCCGGCACCGACGTCGCGCTGGTGTGGGGCATCACCTATCACATCTTCAAGAACGGCTGGGAAGACAAGGAATACATCAAGCAGCGCGTCTTCGGTTTCGAGGAGACGCTCAAGGAAATAATGAAATGGACGCCGGAAGAGACCGAGCGCGTCACTGGCGTGCCCGGCGCGCAACTCGAGCGCGTCGCCAAGATGCTGCATGAAAACCGCCCTGGCACGCTCGTTTGGTGCATGGGCGGCACCCAGCACACCAACGGCAACAACAACACACGCGCTTACTGTGTGCTGCAGCTCGCGCTCGGAAACATCGGCGTCGCCGGCGGTGGCGCCAACATCTTCCGCGGCCACGACAACGTGCAGGGTGCCACCGACGTGTGTGTGGTCGCCGACAGCTTGCCCGGCTATTTCGGTCTGGCCGCCGGCGCCTGGAAGCATTGGTGCCGCGTCTGGGACGTCGACTACAACTACATGAAGAGCCGGTTTGCCAACGAAAAACTGATGGAGAGTAAGGGCATTCCGGTGTCGCGCTGGATCGACGGCGTGCTGGAGAAGAAGGAAAACATCGAGCAGCCCAACAACATCCGCTGCATGGTCTATTGGGGCCACGCGGTCAATTCGCAGACCCGCCTGCCCGAGATGAAGAAGGCGATGGAGAAGCTCGACCTCATGGTCGTGGTCGATCCGGTGCCGACCTTCGCTTCCGTCATCCCCGACCGCAAGGACGGCATTTACCTGCTGCCCTCGACCACGCAGTTTGAGACCTCCGGCTCGGTCACCGCCTCCAACCGCTCGCTGCAATGGCGCGACCGGGTGTTCAAGCCGTGGTTCGAGGCCAAGGTCGACCACGAGATCATGTGCCTGTTCGCCAAGAAGTTCGGCTTCGACCAGGAGATGTTCAAGCACATCGAGGTCAAAAACAACGAGCCGGTGATCGAAGACATCACGCGCGAATACAACAAGGGCATGTGGACCATCGGCTATACCGGCCAGTCGCCGGAACGGCTGAAGCTGCACATGGCCAACCAGCACACCTTCGATCCCACCACGCTGTTGGCCAAGGACGGACCCTGCAAAGGCGATTATTACGGCCTGCCATGGCCGTGCTGGGGCACGCCGGAAATGAAACATCCTGGCACGCCGATTCTGTACGACACCTCGAAATCGGTGGCCGAGGGCGGTCTCACGTTCCGCGCCCGTTTCGGCGTCGCCTACAAGGGTACGAACATCCTGGCCGACGGTTCCTATTCGAAGGATAGCGAGCTCAAGGATGGCTATCCCGAATTCACCATGGCCATGCTGAAGAAGCTTGGCTGGGACAAGGATCTCACGGCCGACGAGTTGGCGGCGATCGAGCATGTGGCGGGGGCGAAGAAGCCCGCCGCCGTCGCACCACCTCCGGCAGCGCCCGGCGCGCCAGCACCGGCGCCGGACGCTGCCGCGATGGCCGACTACGACAAGAAAGTTGGCGGCATCAATTGGAAGATCGACCTGTCTGGCGGCATTCAGCGCGTGGCCATCAAGCACGGCTGTGCTCCATTCGGCAACGCCAAGGCGCGCACTTTCGTCTGGGGCTTCCCCGACCCAGTCCCGCTTCATCGCGAGCCGCTTTATACGCCGCGGCGCGATCTGCTGCCGAAATATCAGACCTACACCGATCGCAAAGCCTGGCGGCTGCCGACGCTCTATGAGTCGATCCAGAAGGTCGACCACTCCAAACAGTTCCCCACCATCCTCACCTCCGGCCGCCTGGTCGAATACGAGGGCGGCGGCGACGAGTCGCGCTCCAACAAGTGGCTGGCCGAGCTGCAGCAGGACATGTTCTGCGAGGTAAACCCTGCCGATGCCGGCAAGATCGGCGTCAAGGACGGCAGTAAGGTTTGGATCCACTCGCCGGAAGGCGGCAAGGTGCTCGTCACTGCCATGGTGACCCAGCGCGTCGCGCCCGGCGTCGTGTTCATGCCGTTCCACTTCGGCGGCTACTGGCAAGGCAAGGACCTGCGCGGCAAGTACCCGAAGGGCAACGACCCGATCGTGTTAGGCGAAGCCGCCAACATGGATGGCACCTATGGCTACGACTCGGTGACGCAAATGCAGGAGACGAAAGTCACCCTGTGTCGGATCGAAGCTGCCTGACGCAACGGTTGAGGGAGAAACAACATGGCCCGCATGAAATTCCTTTGCGATGCCGACCGTTGCATCGAGTGCAACGCCTGCGTCACCGCCTGCAAGAATGAGAACGAGGTGCCTTGGGGCATCAACCGCCGGCGCGTCGTCACGCTCAAGGACGGCCAGCCGGGCGAGCGCTCGGTCTCCATGGCCTGCATGCACTGCACCGATGCGCCCTGCGCGGCGGTCTGCCCGGTGGATGCGTTC